>CAZNJW010000046.1:0-19628 GCA_964573455.1 uncultured Anaeromyxobacteraceae bacterium
TTCGTGACTCGTCGGGAAAAAGTATTGAAATACCGCCATGCTTCGGAGTGGCCGAGCGCATGGACACGCGGTTCTGAGGCGCTGCGGCCGCTGAAGTTCAAGCGCGCCGGTTGGTAAACTTTCCGTTGTTGCAAGAGCTTCCGGAGGGAACATGAGTCGAACAGTCGGGTTGTTGATGCTTTTCGCCCTGGTGATCGTCGTGTCCGCATGCGGCTCGACCCCAGAGGATGACTTGTCGGTTGCCGATGTGGCCGATTCCATGGATATCGAGGATCCCGCGGATATCGAGGATCCCGCGGATATCGAGGATCCCGCGGATATCGTGGATCCCGCGGACATGTCCGCTCCGGACGTGATCGAACAGCCGTCGCCACACGGACGTGTGTTTCTCGTGGTCGGTAAGTGGGGCTCCGGTGAATACAACACGAGCGTCCAAGGCGACATCCAGTTCTACGACGGTCCGATGCGGATGGACGCTTTCTCAGGTTATGTGCCGGGACGATATGATGCCGTGGCCCGTGACGGCGCTTGCGTCATGTACATGCAGTCGCTGGCCGCGTGCAACAAAGATTGCACCGATGGGCAATACTGCGACGTGTCGGGCGACTGTCTCCCTTGGCCGAAGATGATCTCGGCAGGCACGGTCCATCTGCAATTGGGTGCCACCACGATTGATATCGAGCCGCAAGGCAGTCCAAACTATTACTATGTGGAGGCGTTCGATGCATCGCTGATCAATCTGGAAACCACGCTGAAGGTTCAGGCCGAGGGCGCTGACGGCGGTTTCGGATCCTTTGAACTGACGACGGGCTGGATCGAACCCACGACCTTCAGCGTTGACAACGACGGCGGGACTCTCACCCTGTCCGACGACAGCGACAACGTCGTGACGTGGGACCCTCCGAATGCGGGAGGACAGGGACTTGATGTGGAACTGGTCATCAATGTCGGCTGGCATGGCGCGCCACCGCAAATCGTAATGTACTGCCGCGAACCCGCCGCAAGCGGCAGCTTGACCATCACGAAAGAAATGGCCTACGGGTTGCCACCCATAGGCGGTATCGCACTGTTCCCGCATCCCTCCCACATACAGATGACCCGCGCCGTTTCGACCGTGGTGGACGGCCGTACCGTCGAGTTCAGAATCGCCCGGCGCCATGCCTTGAATCCACTCCACAACAACGACTGATTGGATTCGGTGTAGTATTGCGGCCGTCTCGATGGCCGGGCCGGCAGGCTGGTGATGGATGAGCTTTTCAGGTGAATTCGTGGCGGGCCTGGTTGCGGTCTCGCTGATGGTGGTGGTTTGCGGGTGCGGCGATGACGAGGGCCCGGGTGACGTCGGCGACGCGTTTGAGACGATTCAGCCGGATGGCGACTTGCCCGACGGGACGCAGGGCGACGTTCTGGACGATGACTTTCAACGGACCGATACCGTTTTTCATGACACGGAATTGGATTTCTCGTCAGACGACAGCCAGCCAACGGAAATTGACGAACCGGATGTAGACACGGGCGACGCTGTGAACGACATCGGCCTGGACGCCGATCCGGACACGTCCGACAAGGACGCCGAACTCCCGTGGCCGGCCGGGATCGAGATCATCGATCAGTCCCTGGACGAGGATTTCCTTGTCCCGAATCGCGGGCTGGCGATGAAGATCATCACGCCGCTGCTGGCCGGATACCCGGACGACGGCCTCAAGCCTGGCGACAATCCCTGGGTGCTCAAGGCCGAACTTCTGTTGCCGTCGGGCGATACGGTTGAACTGTCCTCGGTTCAGGATTCATTCGCGATGCTGTACCCGATCGACGGCTATGACGACTCGTGGATCTTCGTGAACGTGGGCAGTCCGCAGGTGGAATCCGAACCTGTCTATACCTTGAACCTGTACCCGACCGTGTCCACTCTTTCCTGGATGAGGGACGGCGGCGTCACCGAGATAAACGGGGACTACGCGCCGTTCGTGGTCTATCGATCCGGGTGGTTCAATGACGTCTGGGTCACATGTCCGGCGCTGGCATCCACGTCGGGAAGCGAATCCGCCATGCGCGTTCATTTCGATGTGGACACGCTCGATGTCGGCGCGCCTGTTGGCCTGATGGTGAACTCCCATGTCACGGACGACAGGCAGGAACTGGTGTCCATGTATCAGGCGGGCAGTTATGAGGAATTGTGCGAGTGCTACGAGGTGACGATGAGCGGCTATCAGGCGCGCGCCTGCACCGCAGCTGATATCGACTGGTATCCCGGCGCCGCTTCGCCGATCACTCCGCGTGACGGGGCCGAGGGCGTGGCGTTGGGCGTCTTGTTGCAATGGACCTCGCCCGGCGACCCCGATGGTGGAAACGTCCTTTACGACGTGTACCTGGGACCCCTGGACGGCCAACTGGAAAGGGTGCAGTCCGCGACCGACGCTACCAGCTTCTTACCGGTGTTGCAGCCCGACACGATTTATCTATGGCGTGTGGACGTGCGTGACGACGAGGGAAATCTGACACGGTCACGAACCTGGGCCTTCGACACCGACACTGTCGTCGGGCAGCTTGAACCTCACAACTACCTGATTCTGGTCGACAGGCGTCTGAAGGGCGCCATCGATGACGCGCTGGAGCAGTATGTGACCGATATAACCGCTGAAAGTAGCCTTGTTCCGGCGGTGCGCTGGTGGATGCCGGGGGACCACGTGATGATGCGCGAGATCATCGCCGACAGCCGTGACAACGCTTGCGTCGCGCCTGATGACTGTCTGGTCGGAGTGTTCATGATTGGGGTCCTCCCGTCGGCCTGGTACGAGCAGGACTCCGATTTCGGCGGCGACATCGGAATCATGCATGAGGAATTCCCGATCGAGCTTTATTTTCAGGATCTTGACTGTCAGTGGACCGACGCTGATGGCGACGGGATGTTCGACGCGCATGGCGACCTTGATCTGGAGCTGTTCTCGGCCAGGCTTGTCGGTGGGGCCGATCGGATTGTGGCGTACTTCGAACGTCTGCACGACTACCGAGTAAACGGCACGTTCTTTCAGCCGCGCAACTTCTTTTCGTTCGTTGACGACGACTGGAACGGCGCGAACGCCACCGGCAACCCGGACGGGTACACGACAGGCCAGACTTGGGGTCTCGCGGATATCTTTGGCGACAACTACATCAGGCGGGAGTGGGAAGACAACACCGACAAGGACGACTACCTGCAGGTGATGACATCCGGTGGGGCGGAGTTCGTTTATCAGTGGATTCATTCGTCGCCCCAGTCGATCTATTTCGACGACAACTTCAGCGTCAACCCGGACAACATCCTGGCGATCGACGAATTGACCGGGCTCGGGGTCAACGGCTCGTTCTTCAACCTGTTTGACTGTTCGATCAGCCGTTACACAGAACCGGCTGGTAACATGGCGACCGAGTACGTGCATTCCCCGTTCGGGCTGGCGACCATCGGCAGCACGAAGACCGGCGGCATCTTCAACCCGGAGGTGCTTCACGGCGCGATGCTGGAGGGAGAGGGCGTTGGCGAGGCTCTTCGCCTGTGGTTCAACGACACATGGATAAACCGCGACATATACGGCCTGCCGGATCCGACCTTTGACGACTGGTGGCTTGGCATGATGGTGCAGGGCGACCCGATGGTGCTGCTGAATCCATCCGCCGTGCCGGAGTCCGTGTCCAGGCGTGCCGTTCCGAATTCACCAGGCGCGTCCACCGTGTTTTCAAGCACCTGGGTTGATTCGATGCACCGGACGATGGGGCTTCGCGCCTTGACGACCAAGGTTCAGTCCTACCGTGAATGGCTGCAGGGCCAGGCCGCTTCACCGAATCGATCTGGCAAGCCTTAGCCCGAACATGTGGCTCGCGGCTTCCGGGAGATCATACCCCCGGTTGACCACGCGAAGCTGAGGCGCTGTGTTGGTCCAGGAGCCACCACGGTAAACACGGTACTGGCCGCTATCGTCCCAGGCGGAGCCGTCGGTCGGCGCGCCGGCGTACGTGTAATGTAAGTAGTCCTGCATCCACTCGTAAAGATTGCCGCTCATGTCGCATAAGCCATGTATCGTGTTTCCGGCCGGTCTGCTGCACGGGCGGGCCGGTCTGCCGTCCCCGCATCCGCGCATCCGTTCGAAAAGCATCACGGCAAGGTTGCAGTCAGGCTCGAGATCTCCCCAGGCATAATCCTGTGTCATGCCCCCGCTGCGGGCCGCATACTCCCATTCCGACTCGGAAGGTAATCGCGCCTCGGCGAACCTGGCAAATGCGATTGCCTGATCCCAGCTGACGCAGTTCACCGGGAACTTGTCGAGCCCGGGTTTCAGCCACGTGCAACAGGAACTGTTCTCACAGTAACGTTCATCCCTGGGATTCAAAGGCTCTTTGCATGCGCCGGCCTCGACGCACATCCGGAACTGTTCGACCGTGATCTCGCTTCGCCCGATCTGGAACGTCGGGACACTCACCCAGTGGGCCGGCAGTTCGTCCGGACTCACAACCGGTTTGCCGTCCGCCCTGATTTCGCCAACGTATCTTTCCGCTCCCATCATGAACCCGCCACCCGGTATTGTGACCCAGTTGGTATCGAGCGATTCAATCAACCTGGACTTGAGCGCCGCCTTCCTTTGTCTTTCTGCCTCCTGGGCTGCCGCCTCTGCCTGCCGTCTCGCCTCTTCCGCGTTCTCCCGCTCAACGCGCGCGGCCTCCTCGTCCGCGGCGATTCTGGCGGCTTCGGCCCGTTTGGGGCTTTCGATACCGAACCACCACCCCAGTCCACCCATCAGAACCATTCCCGCAAGGGCCGCGGGGATCAGAGGCCACAAATGCCTGGAGTTGCTGGCGCCGGGCCTGGACGGATTCACAACGGGGGGCTCGCTGATTATCTCAATGCCTGGGCGTCCCTTCCTTTCGGAGGCGGGCGATGGCGATGCCCCGGGTAGGTTGATGTGCAGCATCGTGCGATCACCCGTCGGGGAGGAATCGGCGATGGATTCCAATCCGAGCCGGTCCCGGGCCGCCAGGCGGGTCAACTGTTCATGCAGGACCATCGCGTCGGCCGGCCTGAGCTCAGGGTCACTCGACAACGCAGCCATCGTCAGATCGGCGAGAGGGGGTGAAATCGAAGGCACGAACTGTCGGATATCGGGCATTCCTGTCTGGTGCCCCATTATCACGGCGTAGTAGATGGCCTGAACGGACGAATCGGAAGCCGGCATTTCGAACGGGAGTCTGCCGGCAAGCATCTGGTAAAGCACCAGGCCGATGGCGAAGACATCCGAACGAGGCGTGGCCTTCTGGCCGGCAAGTACCTCCGGAGCCATATAAGCGGGGGTCCCCACCGCAGTTCCCGACGTCGTAAGGGAACGGTCGCCGGATTGACGCGACAGGCCGAAGTCCAGGATTTTGACGACCCCGTCCGGCAGAATCTGAATGTTGGCTGGTTTTATGTCGCGATGAATGATTTCGTGGCGGTGTGCGAATCCAACCGCCGCGGAAACCTGCAGGATGATGTCCAGGGCCTGAACCGGCGGCCATTGTCCCGGTCGCTCCTTCAGAAGATCGGCCAGAGGCTGTCCGGAAAGAAGTTCCATCGGAAGGAATAGCTGTCCCTGTTCATGAATCGGTGTCTGGATTTGCACGATGCCGGGATGCTGAAGCAGAGTTAAGTAGGCGATTTCCTTTAGAAATCGTTCGCGATTTTCGGGGTCTTCGACAATCTCCGACTTGAGAACCTTGATGGCCCAGGTTCCGGGCATCAGGTCATGCGTGGCCCGGTACACGACTCCCATACCACCACGGCCGATCTCTTCATGCAAAGTCCATTCGCGAATCTTACGTTCCATCGGAACGGCACCTCGGGCAACGGATTCAACAATGGCTGCATTATTAACACATTTCGACGGGATCATTCATCGATCATTGCGGGGCGCCTCGAAGTGAACGATTCAGCGTCGAATGTTCCGTTCAATGTTGTTCGTCGTGATTCAGCACCTTGCCGCGTGTAGGAACTTCCATCCACAAAACGCCTTCATGGAACGAGCATGGCCGGGGTTCCAGGCGGCAGGTGGCTGTCAAAGTCTGATCACTTACATCCGGAACGCGTCGGAGACTACGGCACGGTCAAGTGTGTTCCTGGCACTGACACGCTGCTCGGACATGACGCCGACAAGCCAGGTCCAGAATTCCGGCTTTTCGACCGTATCGGCGACAATCGCCGGCGGGAGAAAGCGACGCATCTCGTCCCGGAAACCACCTGCGACATCGGGATCGGCAAGACTGGCGACCCTTTCGTCGAACGCGGCCAGGTAAGGCCCGGCTTCACTGCCATGGTCGGCAAGCTTGATGGCCAGCAAATCAAGGCGCGGCGCAACGGCCTGCTGCCGCATCCAACCGATGTCCCAGATGTCACGATACTTGATCCGGCCCCGCCGCAGCGCAAACGCAACCAGCTTGTCTACGAATATTCCGGCCTTGCTTTCGGCCTGGACAATCAGGCCCGGCGCCCCCGAAGCGATGCCATAAAGGTCTCGAATCATCTGCGGCTGCGAATCCCGACCGGGAACCGAGCAAACATCCAGATTAATCCTCTGGGCCGGAATGTCGCGGCGTTCGGGGCGCGTCTGAATCCTGATCCGCCACGTGTCGGTGTCGCCAGCATCCCTGACGGGTTCGCTGACACTGACGGCCAGCCCGTACTTCCTGGTCAATCCATCGGTTACAGCCCCGCCCAGGCCATCCATGTCGTGTCGGTCGAATCCGGACCCGCCCGCGAAATCCAGGTCTTCACTGAGTCTGTTTGACCCGTGACACAACCGCAGGCAGGTTCCGCCGACAAAAACGAGCCCCCTCAGGAATCCGCTGTCGGCCAGAATCCGAAGGATGTCCTGGTGAAGGATTTCCTTTTCGACCGCGACGCGAAGCGAAGCCAGCTCCGGCCGGTTGGCCAGCGCGTGACCAACCATGATATCAAGCAGGCTCATTTACGACACTCCAGTCAATAAGGTCCAGATCACGGCGGGTTGCGCGCATGTCACGGATCGCCAGGGTCACGTCGGCACGCAGCATGCCGTATCGTTCGTCATACGTCAGGTGTTCCGAAACCTGGTCGGGCTTCCGGCTGGTGTGAACAAATTCAATCGAGCCGCGACGGCCGCATGAAATCATGCCGCCGCGCCCGGAGGTCATGACAGATATCCACCCCTGCGGCACCTGCGATATCACCCCTGCTTCGGACAGCACCGTTTCCAGCGAAACGTAATTGAAATCGTCGGCCCGAAGCCGTGCCGCGGCCCTGAACAGCAGAAGCCCGTCGGACCGCTCGGCCGGCTCGTACAGATAAAGCCCCCGGCACAGGCGCACAAGCCCGATTTCGGGGGCCGACCTGCTTAACAATGTCCGCCATGACGAATCGCTGATATCGGGAACCAGCGCCCGTATGTCAGACGGCGTGAACAGGCAACGCTCGGCGGTGGCGAGCCTCGAAAGCCCCTGCATCAGTCTGCGTACCGGTTGCATTGCAGAATCACTCAACACAAAGTTACAGAAAGTGTAACCTATTGCAGATATACTGACAAGAACGGGCCCCGATTTTAGAAAATCAAGGTTCTTTCTGCGGTCTGCCTTTAGAAAATCAAGGTTGTTGAAATGAGATGGTCTGTCAGGAGACGTTCTGAGGGCCGCGGATCACTCCAAAACAACGCACCTTCCGTTCTGACAGGTGCCACCGCCCGTGCATGGCGTATCGTCATTCTGGTACAACCGTCCCACGCATTCGACAAACGCAAGGTCCGGCGTGCTACCAGAAACGAATCGGCGGCATACTCAGGGAACTGCAAATGAAAAAGGAATACGACTTCGCGGCAATGAAGGGGCAACGCAACCCCTATGCGAGGGAATCGAAAAAGCAGGTGACGATCCGCCTTGCAACGGAAGTCATCGAATATTTCAAGGGCCTGGCCGAAGAAACTGGAATCCCCTGCCAGAACCTGATCAACCTGTACCTGCGCAACTGCGTGGCGAACCGGCGCAAGCCTTCATTTGACTGGAAGTAGCGCCGGGCCGGGCCTTTACCCACCGATGATTTCGTTCAGGCCATCGACGATGCGTTCCATGACTTCGGGCGGGATTTCGGCGACGACTTCGCCGATACGTTCGACGGACAGCGTCCGCACCTGGCTGATCTTCACCCAGGATTCCTTGGGCAGGCCGGCCGAATCGAGCCGGAGCGTCAGCGGATAACCGGCGCGCTGCGGCTGGCTGGTCAGCGCGACGGCGATGACGGTGCCGGATCTGTCATTGAAGACGTTGTGGGAAAGAACCAGGACTGGCCGGCGTCCCGACTGTTCGTGGCCGCGCGTCGGATCCAGATCGGCCCAGCGGATCTGCCCCCTCAGTATTCCGGCCATTCACCCGCCTCCGCGGCAAGACCTTCGTCCGCCAGCCGCTGTTCGAAAGCCGGGTCCAGTTTTGCGCATTCGGCGGCCAGGCGCGTCCGCGCAACGCGTGCCAGCCTGTCCCTGACAGCGTCCTGGATCGCCGCGCTGCGGCTTGGATACACCGACGCCGCCACCAGGCCATCCAGTTCACCCAGCAGTTCCCGGTCAATCGTTATGGCAATTTTCTGGCATGACATGGCGCCACCTCCGGTATGATAATTTATCATACCGTGCGGATTGTCAAGCAGAGCGGTTTTTCGATGGTAAGACCTTTGCGTTTCATTCATCGCAAGGCGGTTCACCCGCCCGTGTAGCGGCGAATGACAATTCGCCGTTCCGCCACCAGATTCAGGTAACCAATCCGGATGTCATCATCCCGCCCGACCCAGGCCCGGGGCTACATATTGTTGGTTGACACATCAGGTCACAGATGCAAGTCTATTCAGGTAAGCTAAATCCAACTGCAGAGGAAAAAATGAAAACTGTATCGATCCTTGTGCTATTCGCAATCCTGGTTCCTGTTCAGGTTCTGGCGGCTGACCTGTACGTTTCGAAGTCTCGCGGCGATAACGGGAATCCCGGAACCATTCAGCAGCCCTACAAGAACATTGATGCCGCGCTATCGAAGGCTGCTGCCGGAGACGTAATTCATGTAGCGGCGGGGGTGTATTTCGGTCTTCGCGACCGCGGCTATATCGAGGCGCCGGTACCGGTCACGCTGCTTGGAGGATACGCCGACGATTTTTCCGTCCGCGACCCAATCGCGAATCCGACCTTGATTCAGCCTTCGCAGGAAAGTGCCGCGAAAAGTGGAAATGCGCTGCTGACGCTGAAGAAGAGTCAACCCGGCCAGTTGTTCCGGGTGGACGGATTTGTTTTCGACGCCGGGATGCGCAACGCATACTCCAGGAAGGAAGGTCAGCCAGCCGGGGTAGAGACCGGCATGTTGCTGTTGCCGCCGAATAGCGAGGACAACCCATCCCCGACCATTGTGAAGCAGTGTCTCTTCATAGAGAATCAGGCATCTCCCGGTGATGTCGAGATCCGCAATTGCGCGTTCGTGAACTGCACTCTTTTCGCAATTCAGGCCGGACATAAGCAGGGCACGTTCAAGATCGTGAACAATGTGTTCGTCGCCAACCGAATGGCGGCCATAGAGATCTTCGGAACAGGTGGGAAGAAGGGACCGAAGGGCCCGATCGAGAAGGACGGATCGGTCGAGATCGCAAACAACACTATTCTGTTTTCCTGGAGCCGGACGAAGGAACTGCAGGATATGGGCTTTGGCGTTCGTGTGATGACGATGCTGGACTACAACATCCATCACAATATCATCGGTGGCAGCGTGCTGGCCGGCGTGGATCATACGCGAATGAACCTGAATGAATGGGTCTCGGTTACTGACAACGTGTTTTTCGTGAACAAGCAGGCGCCTCTTATCTTTGCCGAACCCGGCAATGTCCAGCTCGAGCGGGTTTCGATTGGTGACTTCGGGGATCTGGGACTGGCAGCGGCACGTGGGAACACCGAGAAGGCGCTGAGACTGCCGGTTGACGAGGCCTATCTTCAAGGATTCCTGGGTGCTTCATACTCGGAACAGACAGACTATGACCCTGATTCCACGGCAAACCAGTGGCGTGAGGCGATGGGACTGAACAAGCAGGGCACGATGACGTCACAGGTCAGCATGTTCGCCAACAGGTATCCATGGAAGAAGGCTCTGGAGCTGTTCGGGGCACAGCCCGGTGTAGGAGCTCAGTCTCCTGGAAGTCAGCCAGGTCCCGCAGGCGCCTCGAAGTAAACGATTCAGATTCGAATGTTCCGTTCAGTGTTGTTCGTCGCGATTCAGCACCTTGCCGCGTGAAAGCGAAAAGAAGATTCCCACGAAACACAGGGCCGCGAAGATGCGCAACGTGATGGTCATGCTGTGCAGGAAACCGGGGCCGACGGTGCGGTCGATCTTGACGTTGCCAAGGATGACGGCAAACATGACGGTCGCGATGCCCAGACTCATGATCTGGCCGATGATGCGCATGGTGGACAGCGTGGCCGAGCCGACGCCGAAGTCTCGACGGTTCAAGGAACGCATGACCGCGTTCGTGTTGGGTGACGAGAAGAGGGCGAAGCCGCCGCCCAGGACGGCGAGCGTCATCATCGTGAACCAGGTGGGCGTGGCCTGTCCGTGAAAGGACATCAGGACCAGGCCGACGGTGGTCAGCGCCATGCCGCCGCTTGCGAGCCATGTCGGCTCGACGCGATCCGACAGACGTCCGGTCAATGGCGACAGGACCGCTTGGATTACTGGCTGCGTCAACAGCACCATGCCGGCTTCCTGTGGTGTCAATCCACGCAGGTTCTGCAGGTAGAGGCTCAACATGTAGCCGGTGCCAAACGTCGCGCTGTAGTTGATCAGCGCGGCCAGGTTGGAGAAGGTGAAGGCCCGGTTGTTCTTGAAGATTCGCGTGTTGACGACCGGGTACCTGACGCGGTTTTCGACCATCCAGAGCCCGATGAAAAGCAGGATCGCGCCACCGACAAGGGGAGGCCCCTGGGGCTTCGTGATCCAGGTCAGGCCCAGCAGAAGGGTCACCAGCGAAAGTCCGTACAGAACGGTGCCGGGTATGTCGAAGGACTCGCCCTCGGCGTCCTTCCATTCTCCCTTCAGCAGAAGTCCGCCGATCACCAGCACGACCAGTCCGGGCGGGATGCAGGCCAGAAAGACGGCCTCCCAGCCGAACGCGTGGGTCAGCCAGCCGCCCAGGGTCGGACCGATCGAGATTCCGATGTAGACACTGGCCGTGTTGATGCCCAGCGCCGCGCCTCGCCGGTGGGCGGGGAAGATGCTGGTCGTGATGGCCATGCCCGTCGCGAACTGCATGGAGGCCCCGACGCCCTGCAGGACACGGAAGGCGATCAGTGCTGGTATGCCGAGCGGGATGGCGCAAAGTCCGGATGCAATCGTGAAGATGGCGACACCGCAGACGAAGACCCGACGCCGGCCATAGATGTCGCCAATGCGGCCCATCGGCAGGACAAGCGCGGCCGTGGCGAGCATGTACGAAAGCGCTATCCAGCCCAGGTTGACTGCATCGAGGCCGAATTCGGCCGCGATCGTGGGCAGTGCTATGTTACTGGACGAGCCGGCGAAGGCCGTCATAAACGTGGCGCTGGTGGTGGTCAGGATTCCGATCGTCTCGATCCTGCGGGACTGGTTGACTTCGTCGTGCAAGATTACAGATCCAGGTCGGAGAGCTTGAGCGTGTAGAGTTGCGTTGCAGTGCCGGGAACGTCGCCGATGACGACCAGACGGGGCTCGCCGTTCGCGTCGAACATCATCCTGCCGACGTTTCTACCGAAGTTCGGCAGGGATGCGTCGGCCTTCAGGCTCCAACTGTCACCGTACTGGCGGAATTCGCCGATTGCGCCGTCGGGAAGCAGTTTGGTCCAGACACCGCCCTCGAACAGCCACAGGTCGTTGTGGTAGATGTTGTTGCGCTCGTCGTAGTTGTCCTTCATCTCGGCGCCGCCAAACACGTACAGGCGCGACGTCGCGTCGTCGAAAGCGCACGACATTCCTTCGCGCGGGGCGAGTTCCGTGGGCAGGTCGGTGATGCTGACCTCGTTCGTGTCCAGATCGATGATCTGCATCTTGCCGTATGCATAGCTGGTCTCGCCGCCGTCATCGGTCGTAAGGCCGCCGACGCTGATGATGTCGTTCAGATCCTGTGCCTTTGCAAGACAGTTAGTGAACACAGGCGTGAGGCCGGTCTTGATGACCTGCCAGTCGGCGGTTGCCACGTCGAAGTACCTGAGGGAATCCGAGAACCCGGTCCCTGAGATGTAGCCGTAGACCCAGAAACCGGCGCCGTCGTACAGGTGTGAGTAGCTGATAGCCCCGTTTGGCGCCTGATCGGGATCGTCGACCACCAGGTCGAACTGGGTTGCCTGCCACGAGGCGTCGACCTTCATGACCGCGGGTGTGCGAGGCCCCATCACCACCCATTTCGAGTCGGTCGCATCGAATCCGATGAACTGACACCAGCTTTCATCCATGCAGAAATTGGTGCCGTCCTCGAACACATCGCCGCCGGTCATCTTCTTGCTGTGGACTCCGGTAAGTTCGTCGAGGTGCCACATGAATGTGATGGACGCGTCGTTCCAGTCACGATCGAACTGTGTGATGAACTCGTGTCCGGTCGCGTTATACCCGAATGTGATCCCGTCGACCGGGTTCATCAGGTACTTGCCGTTGACCACCGGATCCTGGATCTGGACGCCCATTCGCACCCAGCCCGGGCCCGGATCCGTGGTATCTGTTGCGACATCCTCAGAAGTGTCGGAATCGCCGGGGTCGGTCAACGGGGTGTCCTCGACCAATGCGTCGGTCTCATCGGTGTCCTGTTCGCCGTTGTCCTGCGTGATCACGTCAGGCTCAACACGATCGGGCGTGAAAGTGTCCGTCGTGTCGTTGCTGACAGAATCGACAGCGATCTGGATGTCCTCGGTCACATCGCCGCCGGGGGTCGTGCCGCCGCAGCCAAGAACCAGCAATGCGGTCGCGAGAAGAGCGAAAGCCGACAGTCGAACCATGGTAAACCTCCACGAATTGCGCATCGCTAAGAATAGACCAGATCGGGTGGTAATCGAAAGACCCCGTTGAAGAATGATTACGGGAGGCGGCCGGTCATCGCATCAGTTCCCGGATCACACCCAGGTCGGACTCGGTAATGCCGCCGGCGCGAACACAGACGATGCGGTTGTCCGAGCCCGCGAACACATGGATCGGCACGGTCGTATCCTGGCCGAGACCAAGGCTGGATGCATACGCGCCCAGGCCGGTCGGGTCGGACATGCGCATCACCCTGGTGGACCTGAGTTCGGTGTGACGTGACATGAACGACTTGAATTCGTTCAGATCCTCGTCCACGGACAGCATTTCGAGACTGAAAATGGTGCCGTTACCCAGGCGGGCGTCACGCCATCTGAGGATGTGCGGGATCTCGGCGATACATGGCCTGCACCACGTCGCCCACATGTTGATCCAGCGCGGTCGGCCGTCACCGACTATCTGACCCTGGTTGAACACTGTGTTCGCGGGGAGGTTGAGTTCGGGACCGGCTCCGGGTTCCCACCGCTTCTCGCACCAGCCTTCGGGGATGGCGCTGGCAGCGTTGGCTGTCGCGGCGTTAACGCGCGCGCGTGTGCCGGCGGGCTTGTCCTTATCGACGCCGGCCTCGCCACGGTAGACACTCTTCGCGTCGTCGAGAGCGTTGCACCCTGCCATTGAAAACGCGGCCACCAGAACAGGGATCACCGTCAGGAAGATTCGATTTCGATTCATGGCATGTTCCGTCAGAGTCTGCAGTCGATCCAGGCAACGAACGCCGATCTGTTCAAGTCCTTGTCCGTGCATCCCGATTCAGTCCGGGAGCGTTTCCAGTTGCAGAACTCGCCTTCAAGCTGGGCAAACTCCTCGCCAAGCCACAGCATGCCAGCGACCTGCTCGAAGTCGGGATCCGGGTACGTGGCCTTCAGGTGTTCGTAAAGGGCGGTAGCGCGCTTCTCGGACAGATCCCGGTTGTACTCGGTCTTTCCCTCGGGGGAGGACCTGGCGACGATCAGGAAGTAGGAGGCGCCCCGACGATCCGCGAACGTCTGATCGATAAGCTGTCTGGCAGCCTCGTCCAGATCCGCGCTTTCGATATCGAACTGGATGATCGCGGCGCGTTCGGCCATCGGCTTGAAAAGGCCGTTGAAGTCACCGCCCGACATGGCGGCGACGTTCTGTGCGTCGAGCGGCTGGCAACCACGTCCGCCACTGGCCTTGACGATGCCGCAGGAGGTCAGGACGCGCTTCAGGATAACCTTGAGCTCGGGCGTGCAGTAAGCCTCATCGGCCGCGGTTGCCGTACCGGCCTTGGCAGCAGTGTTATCTGCATTTGCCAGGTTTTCCTCGGCACGTTTCTCGGCGGCGCCGAGCCAGGAATTCAGGGTCGTCGCCATCGCGACGCCGACCACCGCGAAAACTATCAGGTTGATCACGATGTTTTTCATGGTCTAGTTCCCCCTGCTGGTTGCGCCGGCATTCTCGATCAGCATGCGCAGCCCGTATTCAAGCCCGAGGTCCATGTCCTCGTCGCACAGACGACGGTTGTTCACGAACAACTGCGGGGTCAGAAGCGACAGGGAGTTCTCGATCGCCCAGCGCAGGCTCAGGTTGAGCCGCTGGCCCGTGGATGCCTGGTCGATACACTGCGCGACATCCGGGAACTTGGCCAGGATCATCGTCTTGAGCTGTTCCGGGCCCTGTTTCCTGGCCGTGTTGCGGATCTCCATGTTGTTGTCCAGAGACCAGTCGATGACCTCGTAAGGGTTCTTCGAGCAGAGGATGGCGCGTGACACCATGCAGGCGCCGTGGTGAACAGTCGAGCCGCTGAGCATCCAGTTGCACTCCGCGTCCAGCGGGAACAGAAGGATGTCGGAGTCAATCAGGTTACCTGCCGCGGTTGAGTTGAGCCGGTCACGGAAGACCTTGCATGAGGGGCAGAGCGGGTCGAGGATCTCGATCGCCCTGGTACCGGTGCCGGGGTGCTCGCTGGGAATCATTATGTGTGCGCGATCCTCGGCCTTGACCAGTTCGCCGCAGTTCCTGACCTTGTAATCGGGCTTGGCGGCCAGGTAGACCATCACGGCCAGGAACACGAACAGCACGCCCTCGATGAAGTACAGACCCCAGCGAAGGATCTGGTTTCGCAGCGCGTGTTCGGCCGGCTCGGGATCTCGCCGGCTGAGGATGACCTGGACGAGGGCGGCCAGGAACATTCCGATCGACATCAGATAGATGCCGACGCAGAGCTTGCAGACCTCGCCGACCATCTTCACCGAGATGTAGTAGTAGACGATGGACGTGACCAGCGGCAGAAGCGAGGCAAGAAGCAGGTATGCCGCCTCGCCCCGTTTGCCGTGCTTGCCCGAGATCAGGAAGTCGATGCCGATGAACAGCATGTAAAGGAACACCGCGAGACCGGGCAGCGCGATCGGGATCCCGCCCCAGGTGTAGTCGCGCATGACCGAGGACCACGGACTCATCATGACCGTGTAGCAGCCGCTCGAGCCGTTTTCGTCCAGTTTCGCGCCCGGAACGAAGGAACATGTGATGGAGTGGACCTGTCCGTCAAGATGCTTGACGAAATCGTACGTGGACGCGCCGGCGAACCAGATTCCGCCGATAGCGAACAGAATGAAGAGGATCGCCGTCACCAGTGTGCGTCGATTTGTCATGTCAGACCTCTTTGAACCGTAATGAAATCGCGCTGGAAACGATGTCCCATCGCGCCTGTCGGGGGTGGCTTGGCAGGCGGCAGATCAGCCGTCCTCCATTCGTCCGCCAACGGCGCGATTCTACAGGCAAACGACTGTTCGGTACAAATTGACAGAGGCTGTCGTTGTGCCGCTGCCCGGCATGTGCTTATAATTCACCGACTCCCGGGCTTTCTGATGCAGGATATTAGTGATGAGCGATTGGCTTGATCGAGTCGGTTCGGTGCTGGTTCTTTCCGCGCATGCCGATGATTGCGAGTACTTCTGTGGCGGCCTTGTGGCCACGCTGGCGGCGCGTGGCGCCAGCATCGTCGAGGTGATCGCGACCGATAATGGGCGCGGCAGTTTCGAGTTGGCGCCAGGGGAACTGATCTCCCGCAGCCGGGAGATCGAGGCGGCCGAGGCCGCGCGAATCATTGGAAAAGAGCACGTCGAGTTTCTGGGTTATCCGGATGGGTTTCTGGACGATACGCCCAAAAACGAGCTTCGCCGTATCTTCATCGAGTGGATCAGGAAGGTGAAACCTGATCTGGTACTTAGTTTTGACGTGCGCGACTTTGATGCACATCCCGACCATCGCATGGTCGCGCGCGCCGCATCCGAGGCCGCTGCGTTCTCACATCTGCCACTGTTCCACCCCGAACAGCTGGAGGCCGGCCTTGCGCCTCACATGACGCCGTATCGGCTGTGGTTCGATGCAAGGGACGGTTCCGCCGGTTTCGTGTTCGACATCGGCAAGGTGATCCCGGTGAAGGTTCAGGCGCTTCTGGCCCACCAGAGTCAGATGCGTCTTGCGATGACCGAGTGGAAGATGATGCTGGACTGTTGCGGCGGTTTTCCCGAGTTCGCGGCCATGATCGATCTCGACGATCAGTCAAAAGCGATTGAACTGCTGGTTAACGTGTGGGGCTCGGCGTGCGCCGCTGGCCGCGACTTCCAGTATGGCGAGTCGTTCAGGCTCGAGTTCGCCGACGGTATCTTCCGGGATTTCATCGAATAGATTCAGATAGCAATCGCCCTTCCGGACAGGGATGCGGATGATGGACCAACAGCTTGCGTGGTGGGCTGTGAGGTCATGTGGATTGACTGGTCCGTCTCGAGCGCTACAATTCCCTTCTGGAGGGAACCAGATGCTTACCGACAAAAGAAGGACATCAAACCAGACGCGGTGCGAGCGGACCAGGGACAGACTGCTCGATGCCGCGGCGACAGTGTTTGTTCGGCAGGGTTACCATGCATCCACTGTTTCGGACATCGTTTCCGAGGCCGGGGTGGGGCAGGGCTCTTTCTATCGTCACTATGTGTCCAAACGGGATATCTTCGACGCGCTGTTTGACAGCGTGATGGGCCAGATAGTCGTCGAGGTCGAGAGTATCGCCGAGTCGCTTCCAACAAATATTGAAGAATATCGGGAGGTCTCGGTCAGGGTGGTGACCGGCGCTGCCAGAATTCTCAGGGCAAATCAGCCTCTGGTCCAGTTGTTCCTGTCCGAGGGCCCGTCTGTCGATCTCGAATTCAGCCGAAAACTGGAAGAGGTCTATCAGGTGATAGCGTCACTGGCGCGAGGCTATCTGGATCACGCGATGTCGCTTGGGTTTGCCAGGAGATGCAACACCTACGTTGTGTCCCAGATGTTGATTGGCGCCGGTGTGCGGCTGATCATCGAGTACTTCTCGGGACGTATTGACGATATCGGTGTCGAGGATGCGGTTCGAGAGGGTGTGGATTTCGCGTTTGAAGGTTTCGGACCGATCCACGACCGGCCATGACTTTTTTTCCACTGGGCCTTGAAGGAAGCTGACAGCGGATCTTAAGCGCCCTTAATCCTACGGCGACCATGAATAGGGCCGGGCCTGTTTGATCACCATTTTTCGATCGGGCGAGTCCAGCTTGAATTCGATGTCCAGCGCGAAGTTGTATGGGTTGGCGCCGTATAGACTGGAAAACTCGAGCTGCAGCTTTCGCGCGGCCAGATAGAGCGCGGTGATCTCCTGGTCCGTCATGATCGGGGTGTACTCGGACAGGCTTGAGAACCGGCTGCGGATGACCTGGAGTTCCGAGCCGGCCGGCGCTGCGGTGAAGACCTCGGGGAGGGAACCGTCTTCGGGGTTGGTCACGGACGTCTCACCGACCTGCACGTTGACGTAGTAGCCATCGACAGCGGGATCCATCAGGTTGCGCGTGATCAGGACACCGTTCGCGAGCTCGGCCGGAAACGAACGGTGGACCGCCACGCCCATCTTTACATCGGTGTGGTTCAACCCCATGAATGAGCGTTCCTCGAACGCGCGCCAGTTCCAGACGCTTGCCCATACCTTTCTGATCCGATCGGAAGGACGTTTATCGGCCGTGTTGGCGCCCAGCGATTCGTACAGTCCGGCACCGCTGAATTCCTGCAGGTCCTCGGCGTTCGTGCTGGAACGCAGCCTGACCCCCGCGCGCCCAAAGGTGCCCGTGACTGTCTGGTCCAGCAGGGAAGCGAAGCCGGGATCCACGGGGATATGTCCGAAAAGATAGCGAAGTCCGTCAAGAGCGGCCTCGCGCGATGCCGAGTCCTGAAGGAACCATTCGTCTTCGAGCATCCCCTCGATGTACGCTGTCAAGGTCGAACCGTCGCGTGCCACGCAAGCGTCCCTGGCGGTCGCGCACGCGTCGCCGGCACGCCCCTCGGCAATGCAGTCCGTATATGCCTCGAAGCATAGGAAGGTCGTTACGGTGGCCTGGTCGATGAACTGCTGATAGTAATGAAAAGGAACCGCGAAACCGTCCGGAACCATGTCACCCAGAACCTCGCGGCACACGGCCAGGTTGGCCGCCTTGGCTCCCACCCTGGCGGAGTCGTCAAAGTCCAGATCGGCGAACGGAATCAAGCCGGTGGTCTGCGTATCCGCTGGAGGTACTTCCAGTCCGTCAGGTCGGATCTCGTTCCAGAAAACCTCGGCCTCGGCAAGTGTGGACCATTCAAGCGTGAAGCCGGTCCTGGTCACCTCGAACCTGACGATCCCCGTTCCATCGCCACCTTCGCCAGGATATATGAACGGCTTGACCCTGTGGTCGCTGGACGCATCGATCAGCACAAGATTTGGTGTGCCGCGGTTCATCGCCGCCACGTTGACGTGCGCCAGTGGTGTCTGCATCTCTTCGGTTATGAATCCGCCGACCAGCGGCGCCTGAATCGGAAGCCGAGTCAAGAGGACGATGTCCTTCCATGAAACAACAGTTGATTCAAGCTGTTCTGGTGTAAGCCGGAGCAGCCTGCCGTATGCGACGCCCCGGTTCATCAACTGCATTGTGACGTTTGCGTGCAGCTCCTGAAGGGTGAACCAGAGGCCCCCGGTGCGTTCGAAAACAGGTTCGCCATCGAACAGGTCTGCTGCGTGCGCTGTCGTTGCCGGCATGTACGCCAGGCGGTCGTCCGAGCCGCCCGGCATCAGGAAGGTCATTGCCTCAAGAATGATGTCGTACGCTGCAAGAGCCTGAACGGTCGTCAAATTGTCGCTGGGAAAGAACTCGACCGTGAAAGGAGACTCGATCGTGCCGGTGCGTTCTGTTTCGACGCGGTAACCTTCGTACCACACGACCGTGCCGGCCATCGCGGTTCGGTCCGTGCCGTGGTATGTGGATTCCTCGTATTCCTGAATCGGAATCGCGCGTCCAAGAACGTTCCGCACGAAGTTGTAGTGCAGCGGATGCCTGGTGGTGTTTTGAAAATAGACCTGCGGCGCCCCCTGTATGTCGTCGATGTAGAACTTCATCGCCCTCTGGATGCCTGACTCGTCCGGGACGGCGACCGACATTCGTTTGAACGTTTCCAGGCCGTCCTGCGCGTTGAAGCCGGTGGCGTAGTCGTCGTTGACGACCAAATCGGGCATGGGAACCAGGTCG
>CAZNJW010000047.1:0-18989 GCA_964573455.1 uncultured Anaeromyxobacteraceae bacterium
CGAACCGACCACCGGGCTGGACGCTGTCGCCCGTGACGCCGTGGACCACATGATCAGCGAATTGGGCCAGGACGGTCGAACCACGATCGTGGTCGTATCGCACGACATGCAGGCAACGGTCGCGATTGCCGACAACATCGTCTTTCTGTATAACGGTGGCATCCATCTCGAAGGCAGTCCGGCCGAATTCCTGGCCGCGGCGGGCCATGGGGATGCGCGGGACGCTGTCGACCCGGTGGTGGCTCAGTTCATCTCGGGCAGTCCCGACGGCCCGATGACAAAGGGGGCATTCTGAGATGACCGACAGACGACTTACCGAAATCAGGGTCGGGATACTCGTCCTGGTTTCCCTGGCCGCGATAGCGGGTTTTGTCATTGTGCTCGCGGACGTCAACTTCGGCACCATGCGACACTTCTACGTCGATCTCGAAAGCACCGGTGGCGTAAAGAAGGGCGCGACGGTGCGGATGATCGGCGTGTCCCTGGGTAAGATCACCGATATCCGGCTGGTAAAGCCATCGAAAGACTCGGGCAGGGACGTCGGGGTTCGCCTGACCGCCGAGATCCCTGAAGAGAACTTCAAGCTGATCCCCGCGGGAGTGACCGCCTCGGTCGCGGTTCAGAGCATGCTGGGCGAGAAACATATCGAGTTGACGCCTCCGCCGCCCTCCCCTGACGCACCGTTCAAATCGCTGGACGACAAGGCTGTGATCACCGGACGGGCTCCGGCCGGACTGGAAGACCTGGGTGGTGACGCGACGGAACTGGTCCGGAAGCTCAGCACGTTCGTTTCCGACAACGAGGAATCCCTTTCCGGCGCGGTCACCGAGATCCGCGGCCTCGCGGCGCGGGCGAACGACTTTCTCGACACCAATCGTCCAAAACTGGACGAGACGGTCGAAAATCTTCGAGCCACATCCAGGGCGCTGGCCGATGGTGTTTCAAAGAACAGGATCCAGCGTGTGCTCGGCAAGGCAGAGACGATTGTCGAGCGCTTTAACAAGGCAACTGTCGGCATCGAGACCGAACTGCCCGTTATCGTATCGAAGGTGGGCGATCTGGCCGACCACGCCGACACACTGGTCGTGGACGTGAACAAGTTGGTCGACAACGTATCGGAACCGACCACGACGACTATCAAGGATCTCCAGACCGTGGCCGCCGATGTCAAGGCCGGTCGCGGAACGGTTGGAAAGCTTCTGACCAATGCCAGTATTTTCGACGATTTCGCGGCATTCGCCGCGGACATCAAGGCGCACCCTTGGAAACTCCTTTTCAAAAGATGATCGCGCGTGTGCGCAAGCTCGCGCTACGTTCGCTTGCGATGACGCTTCTGATGCTGACTGCGTGCTTTGACGCCGCGGCCGGCGAGGATGACGCCGCCAGCATCGGCCCCGAACAGGCGGCAAGGATCCTGGCCGCTGGTGATTCCGCTTTCAGGGCGGGCCGCGTTGATGAGGCTCTTTCCACATACAGGACCGTGGGCAACCGCTTCCCGACCTGGTGGATTCCCGGCGCCAAGTACATGGTGGCTGCGAGGCAGGCGGGACTTGCGCTGGATAGACTCATGACCGGGCTGGAGGCGCTCGTGGATTTGCAGCCGAGCGGCCCTTACCTTCCCATGCTGATGACCATAGCCGCCGGAGAACGTCTGTCTCCCGATGACATACAACACCTGAAACAGCTTTCGAATGCCGAGACAGGCCGCCCGCTGCCTGCTGTCCCGATGCCATCCAGGGTTCGCAACGACGATCTCGATTCACGCTATCGGATGGCGCGGGCAATGGCTCTCGAGGCAGCCGGCCTTGTGTCAGCGGCGGAAACGGAATACCGTTCCTTATTGAAGCTCAGGCCGTTCGCGATCACGCCCAGGGTTCGCCTTTCCAAATTGCTCGAGGCGACTGGACGCGGCGAAGAGGCCCATGCCCTGCTGGCCGGGGCCGAGGGTGTCAGTCTGTTGCCATCCAGAATCCGGATTCTATCCGGCCAACGGTGAGACAGGCGAAACCTTTTGAACGGCAAATTGATCAAAATTCTTTCAAAAAGTCCCCTTTGGGGTGATTTTTTGATTGACGGCACCGCCCGTCCTTTGCATTATACGGACGGCCTGTGCATTCAGGGTGTACCCGGCAACGGCCGCGGTACGGTGATCTCTCGATTTTATGCGGGGGAACGCCGTTTCGTTTGATTCGGAATTCCTTTTGGGGACAGTGTCATGATAGTTGGACTCATAATCGCACTGGTCGGGGCGTTGGTCGGTCTGATTGGTTCGCTTGTGCTGCCTTGGCTGAACGCCGACGTCGTCGGATTTCAGGGCGAACAGGTTGCACTGCTGAACGGAACGGCCTGGCCAACAGGTATCGCTGCGATGGTGCTGGTCGCCGCCTGCGTCGTGCTGCTGGGTCTCGCGCTGGCGATGGAGCACAGGCGCAAGCTCCTGGTCATTCTCTCGATCAGCCTTTCGGCGGCTGCCCTCGCGTTCGCGTTCGTCACTCCGTTCTTCGTGAACGGCGTGATCCAGGAATCGCTTCGCAGTGGCGTGCTCAAGGAAGGGCACCTCGCGATGTCCCTGGGGTTCCACTTCATATTCTTCGGAACCGTTATTCTGGCCTTCGGATGTGCCTGGGTTCTTGGCTCGGTCGGCTCCTACAAGCTGTCCGACAAGGTCCTGCGCGTGGCGCACCTGTGGCACGGACGAATCGTCCACGAGACGACGTTCACGGAACGCCGTCCCATCCGTATCGGTGGCGACGCCGGTTGCGACTTTGTGATTCCGCTTGGTTCGGATCCCGAATCGACAGAGTCGGTTATCCTGCTGAAGCCGCTTCCCGATGACAAGGCCTCCGTTTTGCTGGGCGGCATGAAGGGGCGAGTCAACATCGGCAGCACCCTGATGACCCCGGAAGAGGCGGTCCGTAAGTTCGGCAACTCCGAGGTTACCATCGACAAGGGTGACTGGGGCACGCTGGATTTCGGATTCAACCAGGTCTTCTTCAACTATGTGCACCCGGACGTGGTCATCGGCCGCGGCGGTGCTTTCAAGTCCCACGAGGGCGTCTTCGTGGCGGCCCTGGTCGGTTCCGCGGTGTTCGCGGTGGCTTTCTGGCTGACGGCTCAGCTCGCGTGGGATCCGCTCACCTCCATCAACCGCAGGCCGCTCGATACGCGCCTGATGAAGGTCGAAGCCGCAGTGGGCAAGGAAAAGGACGAACCTATCCCCGTCATCCTCGAGGAAGAAGAGGAAGTCGTGGAACAGTCCGATGATCGCTTCGGCGACCCGACCGCCCCTGCTGCGGATGCCGGCCCCCGTCGCGACAGCGCGATGTCCGAGAAGGTCGACGTGAAGAACATCGGCCTGGCGGACCTCCTTTCGAACAAGCTCGGCAAGAGCGGCGCAATGTCAGCCATTCTGTCGAACGACACGGATCAGTTTGAAAACGCGATGGCCGTCGCCATGGAAGGCACCGAGTCCGACCTTACTGTTGGCAACGGCGCTGGCGGATGGACCTTCAAGGGCACCGGCGCAAGCGGCGGCGGTACGGGCGGCTACGGTCGTCTGCACGGCCTCGGCAACGTGGATACGGGCGGCGGCATGGGTATGCGCGCCGGACTCGGCAGGAAGGGAACCAAGAAGGTCGGTACGATGAAGATCGACGGCATGACCGGTTCCAGCTTCTGCCAGAAGGCGAACATCGAGGCGGTCGTGAAGCAGCGCGCCGGCGCCATCCGCGCCTGTTATGAAAAGCAGCTTCAGATCAAGGAAGGACTGTCCGGCAAGATCGCGGTCCGCTGGACAATCAACCTCGAGGGTCGCGTCGACTCGGCGTCGGTTACCACATCCACGATGGGTAACGCCCAGGTCGAGTCCTGCATCCTCGGCGTCATTCGCCGTATGCGTTTCGAAAACCCGAAGGGTGGTATCTGCGTCGTTCAGTGGCCGTTCGTGTTCAGCCCGGGTTAATGGCCTGGTGACGTTGTTCCGGTCCTGGGGACCGGGTGCTGCAGGCAGAATCGGCCTCCGGCGCGGGAATTGTTGACATGCTTTGCTTTGGCGGCTATAAACTCCGCTTGCCGTGTACAGTTCGCGTTCATTCGTGACGGCGCGGCGGGTGGTGGTTAATGGTGGCCCCGGGTGTTTCGGGGCGATTTTGGTTGAGGGTTAGTTTTCAGGAGGGTTCCACAAGATGTTTGGATTCATCGCAGAGGCATTCGAGAAGGGCGGCGCGAACATGTTCGTTATTCTCGGTATCGCGGTCTTCATGTTCGCAATCATCATTGAACGCCTTGTCGTCCTTTACTTCCAGGCGAACGTCGACAAGGACGACTTCATGAGGAAGTTGACGAAGTACATTCTGGTGGGCGACCTCCGCAACGCGATTAAGCTTTGCTCGATGTCGAAGTTCCCGATGGCCAAGATCCTTCACGCGGGTCTGACGAAGGCCAAGGAAAGCGACGCTGCCGTCCAGGCCGCCATGGATGAAGCTGCCCTGCGCGAGATCCCCAAGATCGAAAAGCGCATCGGCTTCCTCGCCGTTATCGGTAACGTCGGCGTTCTCGCCGGTCTGCTCGGCACCATCTTCGGTCTGATCGCGTCGTTCGCCGCCGCCGCAAACGCGGAAGCAGCCTCGAAGGCGACTCAGCTGGCAGACGGTATTTCCGAAGCAATGTTCAACACCGCCTTCGGTCTGGCTGTCGCGATCACCGCGTCGATCTTCTACGCCTTCTACCAGGCGAAGAGCCAGTCGCTGGTTGACACGATCAACGAAGGCACCGTGACCACGCTGAACCTGATCACGGCCAACCGTGACAAGTTCGACGACAAGGTCTCTGAGTGAGTTCGGTCTGTTGACCCTTAGTTGTCGAGGCTGAGTACAGCTGCGGCATATCCGGGTGAACCGGACCTCAGGAGGCTCAAATGGGCGGCGTACAAGAATCAGGAAATGGCAAGCATCTAAATCTTGACCTGAACCTGACACCTATGATTGACCTTATGACTGTTCTCGTCACGTTCCTTCTGATGACGGCAGTCTGGACGAACCTGGGCGCCATGAAGGTCGACCAGTCCGTGCAGAAGCCGAACAAGGAACAGCAGCGCGAGCAGCCCAAGCGTTTCACGATCGTCCTCAAGGACGAGGGATACACGGTCAAGTTCGACAAGGAAGAGCCCCAGTACATCCGGAAGATAACCGATGAGAACGGGACACTGACCTTCGACCAGAAGACCCTCGTCGAGAAGATCAAAGAGTTGGACCTGCCGGCCGAGCAGAAGGTGGTTGTCGCCGCTGATGACAAGGTCGAGTACAACGACATGATCGGTGCTATGGACGCGTGTTACCAGAAGGGACTCTTCAATATCGTCGTCGCTGACGCGGCGTCGGTAATGGCTGAAATGATGTAAGGTTTCTGCCCGCGTGCCCCGTGCGGGGCGTGCGGACCTCGTTGACGGAGGACACAATGTCCATCAAAGCGCCAGGCAGCCGATTCGGTTCCAGCGTTCACATGAAGGGGCTGCACATCGGTAGCAAAGGCAATCGCAAGACGCTGGGGTTCTACCTCAACCTGACTCCAATGATCGACATGTTCACGATTCTCGTCGTGTTCCTGCTGATCACGTTCTCGGCCTCGGGCGAAATCCTGATGAGCTCCAAGGATATCGAGCTTCCCCTGGCTTATCAGTCCCGGCCCCTGGAACGCGTCCCGACTGTCGCGATTACCGCCGACTGGATCGTGTTTGAAGGCGAGGAAGTCGTTAAGACTGGCATGGTCAACGAAGAAAACATGCCGGACCAGAAGATTAGCGAGCTGTCGAAGCGCCTGAAGGAATCCCAGGAACTTTACAGCAACAACAATCGTCCTCCGGCCGACCCCGAAGCCAAGGCAGAATGGCTCAGGAAGTCGCAGCAGATCATCGTCCAGGCCGACAAGAAGATCCCGTTCGAGGTTATCCGCCTTGTCATGACGACCGCGGCCAACGAACGCTACTCGTCGATCAACTTCGCGATCAACAGCAAGGGCGAAGCGCCGAACCCCGGCGAGAAGAAGGCCGAGTAACTGCCCCGCCCTGCCCCTTTCATCCAGCACCAGAATCCATCCAGCTTGAAAGCATGATTCCCTCTAGCCAATAGCTGTACAGGGACACGTTCCCACCCAACCCAGGTTTCCTTTTCCACCCAACCCAGGTTTCTTTTTCACCCAACCCAGGTTTCCTTTTCCACCCAACCCAGGTTTCCTTTTTCACCCAACCCAGGTTTCTTTTTCACCCAACCCAGGTTTCCTTTTCCACCCAACCCAGGTTTCCTTTTTCATCCTTTTCCACCCAACCCAGGTTTCCTTTTTCACCCAACCCAGGTCTCGATCCTGGCATCTGCCTTGAACTGGTCCTGAGTCGGTTTCACCCGGTAGCTATCGCTTACGACATGGCGTCCGCGGATGATCGCGCTTGGTTGTCGGTGGGATTGTCGTGGCTAGTCCTGTACAGGTGCGGCGGGAACAGGAGGAACCGGGCTGACCACCTGGGGAACTACGACAGCAGTTGGCGACGCATCAGGCTTCGCAGCCGGAGTTGCCGAGCCAATCTCAACTCGTCCAGGCCCCGATACCACGTGGAATGCCTGCGAAAGCAGCTTTCCGCCTGCTGTCATCGCCATCACATCATAAGGGGACGAAACCAGCGGGGTAACGGTTACAGTGTCCGCCGCGGTAACCTCGACCTTCAGTAGCTTGTTGAAGACATCCTGGATCTCGGACATCCTGAATATGCCGATGTAGATGTCGGTTACGGTCCGGTTCACCGGATTAACCTGTATTGTTTCCGGCGTCCACATGGCGTATCCCGCCAGGTCTCGTCCATACGAACGATAACGTTTCAATTCACCGATCATTGGCTTTGGCGTCTCACCCTGATGAAGCGGCATCATCTGAACAATGGGGACCTCGTTCGCAGGATCGGCCACAAAGAACAGCGCCCCATACTCTGATGAGTCGCCAGGAAGGTTGGTGATCGCCCGACCGTAAAGATAGATGCGGTCAGGCACGCCGCCAGCCATGACATTCTGATGGTTCGAGTCCTGGATCTGATACAACTCGACGCGCTCGGACCGGGCAACCACCGCGATCGGGATTTCCAGAGTGTCTATCAGCCCGGCCTTTGCGTCTCTGTACTCGATCCGGACATTTGCGTAGTCTCCGACCTGCCCGGTGACTTCAATCTCTCCAACACAGTCAGCGAGCTCAACGGTCTTTCCGAACGCACTGATCGTGTAGCCGGTCGATGTGCCCGGCAGCTTGACTGAGAAGCACTCCACCGGCACCACAGTCCCCTGCATAACCTCGATCGGACGATAGAACGTTCCCTCGGGCAGCTTCTGACGCATGAAAGGTTCGCCGTCCACATAGGCCGTCGTGATCTTGGCCTTGTCAAAATCAACGGTCGCGTCCACTGGCCGCTTAATCCACATCAGAATGGCTACGACCAATGCGAGGATCAGCAGTACGATGCCAAACACAGCCAGCCAACGCCGACGAACCCGCCCGGCATCACCGTCACCATCAGCATTCCGATCAACCCCATCAACACTGACCGTGTCTTTTCCGTCCACGCTTCCCTCTTGTTCTGACATTGAAAAGGCTCCATGCAACGACGGGTTCATTATGCTTTGGCTCCGCTTCTTTGGCAATGACAGCAGACCCATGGCGGACAAGACTTCGTGCATCCGACCCCACAACCGCCGTTACTTGACAAAACGGCCGGCACGCCTTCAAAATGACATCGACCGACAATTGTTTGGGGCGCTACAGCGATGGACATTCCGACCAACGACACCCGAAGCCGTGAGATCGAGCGAAAGGCCGGTGAATTCACGCTTCTTCTGATCAAATCACTGATGCAGACCGGAACCTACTCGGCCGACCACCCTATGGCACGCGCGGCCAACGCCGAAATGTACAATTCGTTCAAGAACGTTACTGAAGACGTCCATGAACTGACCTATCTGATGCTTTCGACCGTTGACGATCAGGGTATCCTTGTCGATGGACTCCTTGCCGAACCGATCCCGGTCGTCAAGGTCTTCCGCGGCATCATGGGCGACCATTTTATCGCCAAGTTCCACGACTATTTCTCGCGAAACCGCATCGCTTCTTTCTCGATCCGCAGCGCGATCTCGCGTGAGGATTTTGAAGCCTTCCTGACCTGCCTGACATCCTGGGCAGCCGAGGGTGCAACAACCAGCGTCTCGCGTTCAACGGAAGAATTCTCCAGTCAGTTGCTCGACCTGGGGATATTCGACGTCAGCGTCGTCAGCATGGACGAGGTCGTTGGCGGGAAGCGCCACCTGGGCTGGCCCGTCAAGATCGCGCTCTCGAGGTTGCGCAAGGACATATCGAAGTTGCCGATGCTTCGCGGCGCAGACCTCGCGGCAATCCAGTCGCTCAAGATTCAATCCATCAAAGACATCGTCCGACCGATTAAACGGGTGGACATGCTCCGAGAGCTGCTGCTGAACGCAGATCTCGCCGCGGATGGTATCAACATTACATCCACGACCGAGGTCGAGGGCGCCATCGTGTCCGGCATGCCTTCGGAAACCGTTCACTCCATTGCGGAATCCCTGATGGCGATGAACGACGAACTTGGTTCGTCCCGCAGCCGCTTGAATGTCGTCGGGCGTTCAATTGAAGAATTCCAGGAGACCGTCGGCCGCTGTCTTGCCAGGTGTCTGTCGACCCTGTCCAGGATGGAGTACCAGACAGCTTTCAACCTGCTGGAGATCGCTTATCGCAAGCAGTTGATCCCGATCACCGAGCTGCCCAAGGACCTTCAGAGAAGACTGCGCGCGGGTGAGACAACGGACAAGTTTCTGGCGTCCTCGGGGCAGTATCTGCAGGATTGTTCGGGCACGAACGATCCACGAAACTACGTCAAGTACCTGAATGTATTCACGGTGGTCCTACCAGAGCTGGTCACCAGATCAAATCGTCACATGGTTTCTTCGATTCTGAGCATTCTGAAGAACCATCATGATAACGAAACAGATGATGTGTTCCCGGATCGGCGCGCCTACATCCAGGAGAATCTTGGACGACTTCAATCTGGTGGATTTCTCGTCTCGCTGGTTCAGCTTGCCTTCGACACACCAAAAGAAGAACGCGAGCAGCTCGAGGACGGAATCGCGCTCTTTGGTTCGTATGTTGTCCCTATTTTGATCGGATTTCTAACGTCCGATGCTGACCAGACGGTGCGTTCGGCAGCGTCCTCGATTCTGAAGAAGATCGGCGAGCCCTCGATCGAACCACTTACAGATGAGTTACGTGCGCACCGCCACAACTGGCAGACGATTCGAGTTCTTCTGAAAGTGCTGGGCCAGATGAACGCAAAGACATCGGTTCCGATCATCCATCAGTATCTTAATCACCCGCATGCCAAGGTTCGAGAGGAGTGTCTGGTTGCCCTGGCCGAGATCATTGGCACCGACGCCGAGGCCTTTATCATCGAATTGATTTCAGACGAAGACAAGATGGTTGTAAGGCGTTGCGTTTCACTGTTGTCCAAGATGCACTGCACGAACCAGCGATTCCTGGACTTCATCCATGACGTCATCCGGACCAGGCAGCGTAATGAAGAAGAGCCCGAAGAAACCGTGCAGATCATGTGCTTACGCGCCCTGGTCGAGTACCGCCAGATACTGCTGCCCCGCGAGCCGGACATCGATGGTACCTTGATTGAAATACTTTCTGAGGGTGGCTTCAGGTCCTTCCTTCCGGGAAAACTGGGGCGCCGCCCCAAGTCTACTCCCGTCAAGGTTCAAGCTGTCTATGCCCTGGGCGCACGTGGGGGCGCAGAGACTCTGGATTTCATCAAGACCTTGCAGTCGTCATCAACACCCGAGATCGCCGAAGCCGCAACGACGATCCTTCGCGACTCCAACTAACGTGTGCCGCCCCCCCCTGTTGTCGTAAGCACTCCACCTAACCCAGGTTTCGTTTTTAGTCATTTCAGTGGCGTATTTCAACCTAACCCAGGTTTCGATTTCAGTGGCGAATTTCACCTAACCCAGGTTTCGATTTCAGTGGCGAATTTCACCTAACCCAGGTTTCGATTTCGTGGTGGTTTGTTGATGGATAGGAGTGAATTGAGGCGGACCCGAGGCGGGTCACTTCACATTGAAGGCCTGGATCAGCCAGAGGGACAAGCCGGGCACGTATGTGATCAGAACCAGAGCGATCACCCCGATCAACAGATAAGGAACCACCGCCTTGACCAGTTCAACAATTGGACGTCTGAACGCCAGCGAGCCAACAAACAGATTCACTCCAACCGGTGGCGTGTTGAAGCCGATCTCAAGATTTGTCAGCATGATGATTCCCAGATGGACCGGGTTGATGCCGTAGTAAAGCGCGACCGGGGCGATGATTGGAACGACGACCATGATCGCCGAAAAGATGTCCATCAACATCCCGACAACCAGCAGGAAAACGTTCAGGATCAGCAGGAAAGTCAGAGGGCTGCTGATCGTCGACTTCACCATGCCGAAAAGCTTCTGAGGAATCTCGACGTCAATAAAGAAGTTAGTTAGCGCCTGCGCCGACATCAGAATCAGCAAAATGCCACCAACCAGCACCATGCTTTCCCGAAACACTGCCGCAAGACGCTTGAAGGGGACATCCCGGTAGATGAATACCTCGACGACGAAGACCCACGCCGCTGCAAACGCGGCCGCCTCGACTGCGGTAAGGAATCCTCCCAGCACTCCTCCGACAACGATGAAAGGAACCGGAACCTCCCACGCCATGTCCCTGGTCGCCCGCAGCAACTCACCAACCCTGAATGGCGTTCTAGGCACCTTATGCTTGCGACCAAACCAGCCAGCGTAGAAGGCAATCATCAACAACGCCAGAAGCCCCGGCACTGCTCCCGCCACGAACAGCCGGTCGACTGTGACCTGCATGAATGGCTCGGCATCGTCAACGCCTTCAGGGCTGACCGCTGGAGTAGCGACGACGGTCTCAACCGCGGCTGGCTGAGACTGTGAGGCATCGCGGTCAACATCTTCGTCTGCGGCACCCGTATCTTCACCGTCAACCTCGGCCAGCGCCGCCGCAATCTGATCGTCAACCGACCCAGGTTTCGCTCCCGCACCCGCCCCTGCACCCGTATCTGCACCGTCGACCTCGGCCAGCGCCGCCGCAATCTGATCGTCAACCGACCCAGGTTTGGTTCCCGCAGCCGCACCAGCAGCCGCGCCCGCGTCGGCCATCTCGACCACTTCAACGCCAGTCTGGGCGCGGCGCATCTCGGCCAGAGTGTCCGCGTCGATGTTCTGCAGCGTCATGCCGGCGATCATCGCGTACACGATCAACGGCAGACTCGGTGGAAACAGGATTCCTCGACTGCCGGACGACGTCAAAAGGCCCATCGAGAACCTCTGCGGGTAGCCGTCCTTCAACAACGCGGGAAGCAACAGCCCGCCCAGGGCCACGATCGTCACTCCGGAAGCACCAGTAAAGGCAGTGAAGACCGCGCACGTCACCAGCGCCACGATTGCGAGTCCACCTGGCAGCCACCCCAGAGCTGCTCGCGATATCCTGACCAGCCTTTCCGGCGCACGGCTTTCTGCAAGCAGGTATCCCGTCAGCGTAAACAATGGAATCGCCAGATAAATCGGGTTCCCCGCAACCTGTCGATAAAACGACGCGAAGTACAGTTCAAGCTGGTTGCCAGACGCGGCATAACCGCTCAGAGCGCCGGCTCCCAGCACCAGAAACAGGGGAAGGCCCAGCAGAGCGAGCAAGCCAAGGATTGCTACCACGATCATTGTCATGACGCACCTCCTTCACCTGCATGCACCGTTTCGTTGGCATCCTCTTTGACCGGAGCACTCATCGCGCCCTGCTTTTGCGCAGCCTGCTCCTCCCTTCCGGGGCTTATGTGCCCTGTGGCTGCGTAGACGGCCGAGAACAACATATGAATCGCTATCAGAGCCAGCCCGATAGGAATGATCGATGCGGCAGTCCACCCGGGAATCCCGATCGTCTTTTCCCCAAACGTGAATGAAATAGCGATGTCGCCATCCTTCAGCAGGCTCTGCTCGGACGTGAAGACGTACGAAATCGCGTTTTGCAGCAGAACAAGGGTCATCACCGCGCCGATGATCCAGACCACAGTCATGATCACTCTGCCCCACCATCCGTGCAGGAAACGAGTCAGGATGTCCACGTTGATATGGCGCCCCTGGTGCGCCGCAACCGCCCCACCCGCAAAGCCGACCCAGATCACGAGGAACCGCGCCGCCTCTTCAAGTTGAATCATCGGCGCTCCGACCAGCTTCAGAATCACGTGAGTCGTCGTCAGCAGCAGCATCGCGGCCACCACAAACACAATCAACCACGTTTCGACGCGGGCCAGTCCACGATCGACCTTCTTGATGATTTCGATGATTGAATTCACGATTTGACCTGATTATGGGATGCCATCAGCGGCAGTTGACCGTTCGGTCACGACCCCGACCTACTTGCAGGTCTTTACAACCGAACGGAAGTCCTCGAGGTCCTTCCGCGAGAAAATCTTGCCAGCGAGACGATCCGCGGCCTCGGCGCCCTTCTTCGAGAAACCGGCGCGCTCACTGGGGCTGATCGAGAAAACCTTGACCCCGCCCTTTGCCTTGAGTACATCGATCGCCTTCATGTTCTCGTCACGAGCCTTAAGCGTCAGCGACGAAAGCACGCTGCGCGATGTCTTCATCAGGACTTCCTGATCAGTCGGGGAAATCTTATCCCAGACTTCCTTCTTCAGAAGCACCGCACCAGCGCCGTTCACCACGGGCACGTCAACCATGTTCGGAGCCTTGGAATGCCAGCCAAGACCAGTCAGTGCCGCCGGTGAAATGTAAACGGTGTCGATAATTCCGCTCTGAAGCGACATGTAGACATCCTGAAGAGCCAGCGGCACGGGCTTCAGACCAAAGACCTCAAAGATCGCGCGGGCGAGTTCGTCGGCGCCCCACACCCACGGTTTCGTCTTGCCCATATCGGCGGTCGACTGAATCTGCTTGGCACTGAACACGTAGATCAGACCCTGCTCAGCCCAACCCAGGTTAATGTAACCGGCCTTTTCAAAGTCCGCCTCGAAGCTTGGCAGCATCTTGCCCAGAACACAGTCAATGTGCCTGGAATTCTCAAAAACGAATGGCAGTTCCATCAACCTGGTGCGCGGGGCAATCGCTCCAATGCCAACACCTGTGAAGGCCGCCGCCTGAACCTGCCCAAACTTCATCTTGTCGATGACCTGCTTGTCGTCACCAAGAACACTGCCGCCAAAAATCTTTATCTTTACGCGACCTTCCGTCAGCTTTTCTACAACCGTCCCTATCTTGCTGAGTTCCTTGAACCACAGCGAGCCGTTGGGGGCGGATGTGGCCATCTTGATAACAACGGGCTCGGCTGACGCGGTACTGTGTCCAGCCAAAACGGTGCCCGCTGCCACAAAAGCGAACAGTGCGAGCGTGGAAAGCCCTTTTGCAAAAACCCGTGTCAACCCCTTCATTTCCAATGCCTCCCGCAAAATCGGCTCCAGCCGACGCCAGTTTGGATGCCTGGCTTCACGGTCACCATGGACCAGAAACCAGAGGGTTCGGACCGCGACGACAAACAGTCGGGCGGGACCGAACAAGCAATGTTACAGAAACAGGTCATCCACCTTCTCAAGCAACTGCGCTGCCTGCTGCTTGGCGGCCATCGTAACAAGGAACAGCGACGGTTCGAGGTCGTCCGGCGCAGCGAGAACCTCGGCCAGCGTTGTTTCGAACAGCGAGCGATCCTGGACCTGCACGCAGTAGGTCCTGGCAAAATAGACCCTGGCAATCAGAAACTTGTTGTCGGAAAGCTCAAACGCCCGGTTGAAGTGCGCAAGGGACAGGTCAGGCCGCCCGCCGATGTTGGTTCCAAGGGTGCCATAGTAGACGCCCATGAACATCTCAGGCCCCCCGAAAAAGAAACCTGGGTTCAATTCCAGGGACCTTGAAACAAAGGTCAGAACACGACTCAGGTTTGCCATTGCCGCGACATCGTCGAGGTTCAGATTCATATGCGAGCCAAGGCAAAGCCCTGCCCAGAAGATCGGCCCGACAGAGTCGGCATCCTCACGCGCCAGAACTTCCCGCAGCTTCTCTTCGCCCGAAAACGCAAGCGCCTCGTCAAGGTCCGGCACCTTGTGTTTCAACGCTCTGATCGCGTAGTCATATCCCTTCATGTACAGGTATGACGCCCACTCCGGGTCCTCGCCCTCAATCATCAGCATCGAAAAGCCGCAATTCATCTCGGCGGCGCGAACCAGCAGCTCGTAGTTTTCGGGTGAACTGACGATGAAACCATCAAGCAGCTTCAACATCGCCGGCGCTGCCTCGCGGGCATGGCGAACGCTCTTCTCGCGGTAAAACGATTGTTTCTGATCGTCCATCGTTGCGGTCATGTTGTCGGCGACGATCTTGTTGATCTGGCAGCCCGTCAAACCGAACACTGCAACCATGAGCACAATAAACAGGCGAAAAGCGGACATATCCGACCCCCGCGAGACTGACGGCATGCTACAACCGGCGGGGCCCTCCGTCAAAGCACAGCGCGTCATGCGTCATCCCTGCTCCATTTTCCGTTACTCAATATCATACCTAGCAAAAACCATGCTGAAAGTGGCACGTCCCTGGGTAGCCGACCTGAGTTCGGTGGAGTAGCCAAACATCCTGTCGATCGGAGCGTCAGCCTCGATTATCTTGGTCATGCCCCGCTCTTCCATATTGGTGACACTGCCGCGCCTGGCCTGCAACGACGCGACAACATCGCCCATGCAATCGGACGGACAGACTACTGTGACCCGGCCGATCGGAGCCATTCTGGCAGGGCCTGCCTGTCCGCAAACCTCACGCACAGCGTTCATGGCCGCGATCTTCACCACGGTTTCCGTGAACTGGCTGCCTTCCCTCTGTTCGACCGATGTTACCAACGCTCGGATGTCCGTCATAGAGTATCCGTGCAGAACGCCGCCCTGCATGGCTTCGGTCACGCCAACGACAGCGGCCTGCTGAATGGTCGGCGTTGCCATGATTCCCGGGGCGACCGTGCAGGACACTCCCGATCCGCGGGCACCAGGCTCCACAGTGAGTCCGATCCCGGCGAAAACCTTGACGTCATCGTTACTGATATCGCACTCACCACGGCCTGAGGCACCAATCGTGATGGTTTCTGCGTACACGACCTGGGGACGGCCGACGCGCACGGAAAGGCCAAAATCGCGTCTCAGGCGGTCCGCAATGATGTCCAGATGAAGCTCACCCATGCCGGACATCAGCATCTGGCCGGTCCCCTCGTCCTCGCGGTACCTGAAGGTTGGGTCCTCATCGGCGATCCTGGCGAGGGTCTCGGACAGCTTGTCGCGGTCCGACTGAACGTCCGGCTCGATCGCCATGCTTATGACCGGTTCATATGCGTTGATCCGTTCAAGAACGACCTGGTTGTCGGCGTCGCAGATGGTGTCGCCCGTGCCAATATCCTTCAAACCCATGACGGAGAAGACGTTACCGGCGCTGATCGACTCCATGCGGATGCGTTCGCGTGCATGCATCATGAAAAGTCGCGAAAGGCGTTCCTTCCTGCCCTTGGCGGGATTGTAAACCTCGGTTTTCTCGTCGACCGTTCCTGAGTAAAGGCGAATATAGGCCAGACGTCTGCCATCTTCGGCAATCTGAACCTTAAAAACCAGACCGCAGAGGGAGCCTTTGGGGTCGTGAGCGAACTCGACTGTTGCGCCGGTCCGAGGGTTGGTGCCGACGACCGGGGGAATGTCCCTGGGCGAAGGCAGATAGTCGCAGATGGCGTCCAGCAGTGGAGGTATGCCCTTGTTTCTCAAGGCAGACCCGCACATCACTGGAACAACGCTTCCAGACAAAGTGACGCGACGAATGCCCGCTCGGAGTTCCTCGATCGAGACTTCCTCCCCCATTAAGTACCTGTCGCCAATGGACTCGTCATAATCGGCAACGGCAGAGAGCAGTTCCTCCCGCATAACGGCCGCCTCGTCGGCGATCCCTGATGGCACCGAGTCGAGCTGCGTGGTCTCGCCGGGGTCATCGCCGTCCCAGACCATCGCCTTCATTTCAACGAGGTCCACGACACCCCTGAAATCGCCTTCCATGCCGATCGGCACCTGAATCGGCATAATCCGTTGTGGAAAACGCGCGCGCATGGACTCAACGGCTTTCTCAAAGTCCGCCCCAACACGATCCAGCTTGTTGATGAAGGCGACGCGAGGCACATTGTATCGATCGGCCTGGTGCCAGACGGTCTCGGACTGCGGTTCGACGCCACTTACGCCGTCAAATACCACGACGGCGCCGTCGAGAACACGAAGTGAGCGCTCGACTTCAATTGTGAAGTCCACGTGCCCGGGGGTGTCGATCACATGGATGTCGTGCCCCTTCCATTCAAAAGTGGTGACTGCGCTGGAGATCGTGATCCCGCGTTCCTGCTCCTGAACCATGAAGTCCATGACAGCGGCCCCATCATGAACCTCGCCAATTTTGTGTATTTTTCCGGTCACATAGAGCAGCCGCTCACTTACGGTAGTCTTGCCAGCGTCAATGTGGGCAATGACGCCGATGTTCCGGATGCGATCCATGCCTTTGGGCTTATCTTTCGAACTCATAATACCTGGCATCACTTGAAAGGCCGGGGAATTATGCCACGGACAAGCACTGCGATAAACCCAAAGGTGACACTCGGAGCGTTACACGCTAGCATCTTTCGGCCTTTACGGTGAATCCACGATGAAACAGGTTTGCGCCCTTTTGCCGTTTTCGCTGCTTCTTTTTGCACTGTCTTCCGCCATTTCCTGCTCGTCACCCTCCCCCAGCCCTGACGCCACCTCCGACCTAACCCAGGTTTCCGATTCCTGGCTCGACGCATACACTCCGGACAGCGTCTCCGACCTAACCCAGGTTTCCGATTCCGGTGATTCCGGAGAGGTCTACTGGGAGAATATTCCCATCGAAAACGAGTACTTCGGGTTTGACCGTTCCGACTTCGAGCCGATCTACGGCTGGATTCTGCTCGACAGCGACTACGACAAGGTACTGTCGGACATCGATGCTGCCGCAACGTACGGAGTCAATCACATTCAGCTGTCGCACGACATCATCATGGACATCGATGATTTGGTTGGCGATGACGCTGAAACACAAGCAAGGGTCAAGACGGTCAAAGACGCCGTGAAGAAGGCACATGGACTGAACATGAAAGTCTACGTGTGGGCTCACGAGTTCCAGGCCGGGGACATCATTGTATGTTACGGCCAGGATGGGCCAATCTGGAAACAGCGTGCCGACGCTTACCGCAAAGCCTTTGAGATGGTTCCCGACCTCGACGGCGTGATACTGATGTTCGGATCCGCGGGGGTCTCGCCGTGGTTCACGTTGTGTGACTGCGACTGGTGTGTGGAAACATTCCCGGGTCAGGAGAATGGCAATCCACCGCCTCAAGACGTCAGAATTCAACTTGTCGTTGAGCACGTGGGCGCCATGCTAGGTAGTTTAGGAAAAGAGATGATCGTCCGGGTCTTCGCGCATGAGCCCGACGAGAATCCCTGGCATGCCGACGGTCTCGCACGGGCCAGGAATGTGGAGTTTGTTTCAATGCACAAATCCGAAGTGGGCGACTGGCAACCATATAATCCCCATGACCCCACACTCGGACAGGTTGGCAGACATCCTTCGATTCTGGAGATGGACGCGGCTGGCGAGTACTTCGGTCGCTCGGAGCTTCCGTTCGCTTCTCCGGCCTACTACCGTTACAGGCTCAAACATGCCTATGGCCTGACCGCGATTGGGGCGGTGGCGAGGATTGCACGAGGTTCTGACACTGCTCTTGGCACTCCCAACGAAGTGAACCTCAGGACGATCGCCGCCTGGATAGCAGACCCGTCAATCGGGATTGATGAGGTGTGGCAGACATTCATACTGGATAAGTACTTGACCGGGCTGCCCCAGCCCAGTGAGGAAAGTCGACTGCTTCAGAAGATTCTCGAGTCATCTCTGACAGTTATGACGAAGACGCACTACGCGTTGGGAATCTGGGCTCTTGAGAAAAGCTCCGACATTCCGTCCTCGCCTTCAGCCAGCGAGTTGGGTGGGCGTGGAAACATGCCCAAATGGAATCCCGCATGGCAGGAAATTTACGACAGAGTAAAACAGCCTGACTACGAAACAGTGCTTCAGATTTTCAACGAAGGAACCGAGGCGGTCGAGATTGCCGAATGGGCTTTCAGCACATTCACTCTATCGGAATGGAACCTTGACCAAACCGTGGTTCAGGATTTGAACCGCAGATTGAAGCACCAACTGGCGGCGGCAAAGGTCTGGCGTTCGGTCAAGCTATATATCTTTGCAACCAGGGCAGCGGTCTACGACCCCGAAAACAAGCTCATATTGAATGGCTTCGCCGCGTGGGCACTGGACGATCTTCAAGCCATCGCTGAACAGATGGAAACGGATGGCCTTAATAACGTTTCAGTATGCTCCCCGAGCCGTATCCGAGGTTTTGTCGATGCGGCGTCTGACTTTCCGGACTTGGCTCCTGTTGAACCCGAGAGGACCACTCCAGGCCCCATCTGGTTCACAGCAGTCAGTGACACGACTATCCACCTTAGCTTCGACGCGTGCTCCCAAGGCACTTACGCGGTTGAGTACGGAACAGAATTCCCGGATTTCCCGGAAGAGCATCTGATCGTGGAACCTGAACCTTCTCCGGGAGGATGCAGATTGGTCGATGTTACGCTGGAGGACTTGCAACCGGACACTCGTTACATCCTTCGACTTCGCCTGAGTCAGGAGGACAGTTCGATCCGCCGTTCTGGCGACTTTTGGGAAATGACCCGCAACCCAAAGAATTAACGCAATTTCCAAGAACCCAGGTTTCAGTTCGCCGTCGTTCCCACAGGCAACCCAGGT
>CAZNJW010000048.1:0-18320 GCA_964573455.1 uncultured Anaeromyxobacteraceae bacterium
TCACATTCGCCGTTGGGGAAGGGCGAATTGTCATTCGCCCCTACGCCGGAATCCGAGCCTGTCCGTGTAGCGGCGAATCACATTCGCCGTTGGGGAAGGGCGAATTGTCATTCGCCCCTACGCCGGAACCCGTTCCCTGTCCTCGTAGCGGCGAATCACATTCGCCGTTGGGGAAGGGCGAATTTTCATTCGCCCCAACGCCGGAACATGCCCCCGCGTGCGCGCTTAAGAATTGACATTACATGTCACCGTGGTACCTTCTTGCGTGGTCTGTTTGGGGTATCGTTCATGAAGAAGTGGCTTCCAGTGCTGATGGTTTCATTCCTGTTCGCCTGTGCGGAATCCGAGTCCACGGCGCTGTTCGAGTCATGCGCCATTGATGACGACTGCGATGTGGGTCAGGAGTGCGGCCAGTATGTGTGCACCAAGACCGAAGGTTGCTGGATCCCATGGGGATGTACGGACGCCGAACCCTGCACCAGGGACAACGTCTGCCGAAAGGCCGCCGATGCCTGTGTGAAGGGCGATTGCGGCCAGGTCGTCAAGGTTCCGGCCGGCTCCTTCGAGATGGGTTGTGCCGACGACGATCCTGACTGCCACGAGATGTCCCGTCCGCAGCACACGGTGACCATTGCCAAGCCTTTCTACATCGATCGCACGGAAGTCTCGGTTCAGGAATACGCCGCCTGCACCGCTGAAGTCGTCAAGGACAAGGACGGCGTCGTCACATCCGGCTGCAGCGACCCCAATTTCGAAGTCGGTGCCTGCAACTGGGAAGGCGCCCTGGACCTGCCGGTAGTCTGCGTGACCTGGAAGCAGGCCAACGCGTACTGCGCCTGGAACGGAAAGCGTCTCTGCACCGAGGCCGAGTGGGAATACGCCGCCCGCGGACCTGAAAGCAAGGTTTACCCGTGGGATGGAAACGAAGAGTGCGAGGGCGAGCCGGACTGCGACAAGACCAACTTTGTGGTCAGTTCGATATCGACCGATCCGGTGGGATGCGGCGACACCCTGACGATGCCGGCTGTTCCCGAGGACGCGAACCTTTGCGACAAGACGACCGAAGGCGCGTACTACATGGCTGGTAACGCCTGGGAATGGACTCAGGACTTCCTGCATGATTCATACGCCGGCGCTCCGACCGATGGTTCGGAATGGCTGAACGACCTTGGCGGTCGAAGGGTCGCGCGCGGTGGCCGTCCGGATTTTGACACGCCTCCGGATCTCAAGCTGCATCGTCGTTTCGCCGAGTATCCGACCGTCAGCCACGATACACTGGGCTTCCGCTGCTGCGCCGAATTCAAGTGCGATGTCGACACCGACTGCGCCGGAACCGGAATGGAATGCTTCGAGAAGGCCAACGGCGTGAAGACCTGCCGCAAGGCCCCGGCCGCAGAATAATCCTTTCGTCAATCCACATCGGTATTTCGAGTCCGTCGTATGGATAACGCGCGGGCGTAAACGTAGAATTATCCGGAACAATGTTTCTTTGGATCAGGCTGGTTGATACTCCGGGCATGACACTGCCGTTTGCCGGCCTGTTTCTCCGGAGGGAGGTTACCATGAGATACATACTGGTTCTTCTGGCTGCCGCGCTACTGACATTCGCGTCATGCGGGGGTGGTCATGTCATCGTCAACGATCCCGATGTCGTGTCGGTCGGACCTCTGGGACTCTCCGAGAGCAGAATCCTGGCCGAGTACAGCGACGGTGGTCTCAGGATTTCGTTCCCGTTCATCAACGCCGGCGACGCATCCGCGACGGTAGTCACGACGGTTACGGTCCGTGGACTGGCCGGCGACTTCTCAATGGTCGGCACGGCGTCTACCAGGATCCCGGCGGACGGCGGCACGGTCCAGGTTGATGTTGAGGCACCCGAAGGCATCTTCGAGCCGGCGGCCAGGGCCCTCTATGTCATTGAGTATCGCTTCGACACCAGCTTCGGACGTCTTAACGGAACGCGCAGCCTCTTTGATGCCTTTGGAGTTCCCGAACTGGTCGTACTCGCTCCTGAGGAGGTCGAGGTCGGAACCGAGACCGTCGTGAAGGCGTTTCTCCGAAATTCCGTCAGCGGCAGCCCGCTTCCCGGACGTACGGTCCAGGTGTCCCTGACCGGTCAGGGGGAACCACAGGTGTTTTCAGGGTTAACCGACGACGTCGGAACCGCGTCGATCAGGGTAAGGGCGGACGAGCCGGGCGATCTTACGCTGGCCGCCAGCGTCGAGGCAGCTTCCGGTGACAACGGCGCCAGTCTCCAGCGTTCGATGAAGTGCGTCCGCACGATGAAGATCCTCGTGACGACCGACAAGCCGATGTACCAGCCAGGTCAGAAGATGCTGGTCCGCGCGTTGGCGTTGACCAGGCCGCGCCTGATACCGGCTTCAGGCGAGCAGGTCGCGATCGAGATTTTCGACGGCAAGGGCAACAAGGTGTTCAGGAGTGTCCGCGAGTCCGGAGAATTCGGAGTCGTGGACGCCGAGTTCCAGCTTGCAACCCAGATCAACATGGGAACCTACCTGATCAAGGTGACGATCGGTGACACTGTCAGCGAGAAGGCGGTGACGGTCGGCCGTTACAACCTGCCCAAGTTCAGGGTTACAGGTGACTTCGATCGCGACTGGTATCTGGTCGGGCAGACCATCCGCGGCACCGTGGATGCCGACTATTTCTTCGGAAAGCCGGTCGCTGGTGGAACCGTCGCGGTTGCCGGCTCGGCCTGGGATGTCGAATTTTCGACCTTTGCCAGCGCTAACGGCGTCACCAGCGCCGAGGGCATCTTTCCGTTCGAATTGAAGCTGCCGGATTATCTCGTGGGTCAGGATCTTGAACAGGGCAAGGCAGTAGTCAGGATCACGGTCATTGTGACCGACACGGCGGGCCAGCAGGTCCAGAAAGAATTCGGTCTTACCGTGGCCGGCGCTCCGCTGCTGGTCTCGGTCATCCCCGAAAGTGGCACGCCGGTGGCCGGCGTCGAGAACAGATTTCACGTGTTCACCGAGTCACCCGACGGGACCCCGATCCAGGCCGACGTCACCGTGACGATCTCCGATTCCGACGGCGGCACCCGGGACATCGAACTTGAGACAGACAAGTCCGGCATGGGGCATTTCCAGTTCGCGGTGCCCGGAAACGGTCTTTCCGTCAATGTGGTCGCGACCCTGGGCAACGGCGGCAAGGGATACAACGAGTACGTCTTCAAGCCTGGTCAGTCCGCCGGGTCTCTGCTGGTCAGAACCGATCGGGCGATATACCGCGTCGGTGATACCGCCGTGGTGACGATGATTTCCGCGGACCGGATGGATCGCGTCTACCTGGATGTTCTCAGATCGGGGCAGATCATCTACGAAAGCTCCCTCGACCTCCTGGATTCGACAGCGACCGCCGAGATCGACCTGGATCAGGAGATGTCCGGTGACGTGGTTTTCTCTGCCTATTACATGGGCACGGATGGAACAATCGTTCGCGATGAGAAGACCGTCTTCGTCGAGAAGGCGGATTCACTGAACGTCCAGGTAACTCCGGATCGCGAGACATACGGTCCCGGCGACGATGCGAGCGTTACTCTGAAGGTTACAGACAGGCACGGCGATGGCGTCAGGTCGGCGCTCGGGATCCAGGTGGTGGACGAGGCGGTCTACGCGCTCACCGAGATGAAGCCTGGCCTTCTGGAAACCTACTTTGACCTTGAGAAGGCCATCACCGAACCCAGGTTCGAGGTACACGGCGTGTCGTTCGATGTTGCCGGCATCGTGTGCGATAAGCCTGCCGAGGGCGACACCGAGGCCACCGAGCGTCGCGAGCAGAAGGCAACCGCGGCCTTCGCCGCGATGGGTGATTCCGGAACCACCACAACCGATTCGTCGACCGCCGCGATGTCGGCCGCGGCGCGCAACGCGATCGCGCCATACTACCGCCAGGCGGTGGACGAACTGATCGAGGCTTTGCGTGTCCAGTTCCAGTCCTCCGAGGCGGACGAGACCGAGGTCGCCGCTTACGTCACCGGCGAACTGATCCACACCGATTTCTTTGGCAATCCCTGGACTTTCGAGGCGGTGGACTCCTATCAGATCAAGGCGACCACGATGGGAACCGACGAGAAGGCGGGCACCCCTGATGACTGGTCCACGACGTTCTACACGTACGACATACTCTGGGGTCCCTACATGTGGGAGGATGGCGTTGGTAACTGGGCAGACACCGCTACGTCGATGGACTCCGGCGTGCCCACGGAAGAAGGTGGCCAGGGCGGCGATGAGCCGCGCCTGCGTTCCTACTTCCCCGAGACGCTTGTCTGGAACCCGCTGGTCGTCACCGATGCGCAGGGCGTCGCGACCGTCGACTTCACGATGGCCGACAGCATCACGCAGTGGCGGATGACCTCGCTTGCCCACAGCATGGGCGGTCTGCTCGGCTCGTCCACCGATGGCCTGGCGGTATTCAAGGATTTCTTCGTGGATCTCGACTTGCCCGTGACCCTGACCAGGGGTGACACGGTCGAGTTCCCGATCGCGGTGTACAACTACCTTCAGACACCTCAGACGGTGTCCCTGTCGGTCGAGACCGGCGACTGGGCGGAACTTGGCTCCGGTGCGACGATTTCAGTCGACCTCGGTCCAAACGAGGTCAAGGGTGTCGGCGTCGTCCTGACGGCCCGGAAGGTTGGCTGGCATCCCGTTACGGTAACCGCGCTCAGCAGCGGATCCGACGACGCGGTAAGACGCCTGGTTCAGGTCGTTCCGGATGGCACCGAGGTTCGCGAATCGATATCCGGGCGTCTCGACGGTCAGATCACCAGCACTTTCGAGTTCCCGGAATCGGCTATCGAGGACACCCCGGCCATTCTTGTAAAGGTATACCCCGGTGTGATGTCCCAAGTCGTCGAGGGACTGGATGCGATCCTCCAGATGCCGTCCGGATGCTTTGAACAGACCACGGCAACGCTCTGGCCGGATGCTCTGGTTCTGAAGTACGTACAGGAATCCGGCAGCATTACTCCCGAAATTGAGCTTAAGGCGCGCGAGTATGTGAACCTGGGGTATCAGCGCCTGTTGACTTACGAGTGCACGGGCGGTGGATTCACATGGTTCGGCGACCCGAATCCTGCGAACGTCATCCTGACGGCGCTTGGCGTCCTGGAGTTCGCGGACATCGCCGCTGTTCACGAGATCGACCAGACCCTGATTCCCAGAACAGTGACGTGGCTGAAGTCGCGTCAGGCCGGGGACGGTTCGTGGCATGAGACGCAGGGCAGTGAGTTCGCCACTGTTCAGTACGACGACCTGATGACGACCTGTCTGGTGACCTGGGCTCTCGGACAGACCGGCACCGCGCCGTCGAACGCCATCTCCTACATCGCCTCGAACGTCAACGGCGAGACATCGACCTATGCCTTGTCGTTGTGCGCCGCGGCCATGACCGTGGCGGCTCCGACGAATTCCGCGACCTCCGCGATGCTTGACGACCTGCTCGCACGGGTCGAGGACGACGGCAAGCTGGCCTGGTGGTCCTCGGGCGCGGATTCGTCCCAGTACTTCTACGGCCAGGAGGAGCCTGGCACCGGCAATATCGAGGTCACGGCGATGGCCGTCCTGGCTTTGATGAAGGCGTCGCGCGATCCGGTTGTGGCGGCCATGGCGATCGACTGGATGGCATCGAAGAAGGACAGCTTCGGCAACTGGGGAACCACCCACGCCACCATCCAGGCGCTTCGGGCGTTCGTGGCAAGCCTCTCGGCTGCGGGATCCGACGCGGTCGGTACGATTCTGGTCAGCTTGAACGGGGTCGACGCTGATCCCGTGGCGGTCACTACCGAGAACAACGACGTGTTCTTCCAATTCGAACTGGAAGGTGTGAATCCGGCCGCGCCGAACGAGGTCTCCGTCGGGTTTGCGGGCGAAGGAACGTTGATGTACTCGATTGTTCAGTCGTGGTGGATGCCTGGTGGCTCCGTGGTCGACCCGGGTGTGGAAGGACCGCTCACCATTGATGTCGCGTACGAGAAATCGAACCTTCAGGTCGATGGAGTCGTGGGCGCCACGGCAACCGTCAAAAATGTGTCAACTGCCAGGCTCTCGATGGTCATGATCGACCTTGGTCTGCCTCCGGGATTCGATTTCATGCCCGAGGGAACCGGTACCGGCAGTGTCAAGACGCTTGTCGAGGCCATTTCGGACGGACTGGTCAGCAGGTATGAGACCACGGCCCGCCAGATACTGGTATATGTTCCAGAATTGGCGCCAGGACAGACTCTGGAGTTCAGCTGGGGCCTCAAGGCCAGATACCCGCTGACCGTGGCCTGCCCGAAGTCCGGCGCCTACCTGTACTACGATGAAGCAGGTTCCCTGATCACCTCCCCATGCGAGGATTTCGTGGTCACGGAATGACCGCGAGGATGCCGCGCGAAAATCCCGTCGGGTAAATCATTGGCGATTCGGAATCAATCCAGTTAAGATATGGCGCGGAGAAGCATACGTGCATTCCCGCGCGGACGCGGCCCGTCAAAGGCCTGGCCCGTAGTGGTTTGCGGATTCCGGCGGCGCTGAGTCTCCGGTTTTCGGGAGTTGAATTGATGACTTGTCGTGTCCGGCGCTTATCTGGCTGCTTGGTTTTGCTGGCGACGGTTTTCCTGCTTGCTTCCCTGGCGGGCTCCGACGCCGCTGCTCAGCAGGGTGGACGGGGATCGCAGGATCTCTACACGCTGGTCGAACAGGCACAGGCTCATGTGGTGGCCGGTCGGTGGCAGTCCGCCATCGATACCTACCTTGAAGCTTGGAAACTCTCTCGCGATCCAGGGTACCTCTACAACATTTCGGTTCTATACCTGGTGCGCCTGAAGGACGAGGCGAAGGCTCTCGAGTATGCCGAGAGGTACGCTGAACAGGCACGGAACGACTCCGAAAAGGCGGAGGCTGAAGGCCTGATTAAGCGCATTCGACGCAGCATCTCCGATACTCATGGCAAACTGATTGTCGAGGTGCTTCCGCGTGGACTTGATGTCGCGCTTTTCATCGATGGTCAACCTGTTGATAACGATACCTGGGTAGAGTCCGGAAAACATGTTCTGGGCGCCCAGGCCGCCGGATATGTGCCGTATACGCAGCAGGTGACGATAGAACCGGGCTCCGAGTTCAAAATCTCCATTCGCCTCAAGACGATCGAGGGTGAACTCGACGTTTCGTGTTTGAATGGTTCATGCAGGATCGCCATCGATGGCGAGTCGCTGGGCGAGGGTCCGGTCAACAAGCGGCTGGGACCGGGCGAGCATTCGGTCGAGATTGAGGCAGGCGGTCAACCGATTTTCTCGGACTGGGTTTCCATTGAGTCCGGAATGCGGAAGATTCTGAAGGTCGAGGTCGCCAACGGTGCCGCCGATGTCGCTTCGGTGTCGATCGATGACCCCGGCGAAGAGGTCGGAACCGAACTCAAGCCTGGACGGATACGTGACCGTGGCAACGACTGGGCGGGTAACGGCTCCGGCAAGTCCGGGAGCATCGGACCACAGAAGGCAGGCGCCATATCGATGTGGGTACTGTCCGGTCTGGCGCTCGGTGCTGGTACAGGAATGTATTTCTACGCCCAGAAGAAGTTGGACGACGCAGGCGCGATGAAGGTGACCGACTATCCAAATTACGCCTACTACGAATGGTACTTCGACAAGGCCGTTTCGGACGGAAAGATGTATTCGTACATCGCGTACGGATCGTGGGGTCTCAGTGGCGCGGCTCTCGCGATTGGGCTGGCCCTGTGGTTCACGGCCCCGGCCGATTCGCCGGTCACGATACTTCCGGCCGGTCCCGATGGGCCCGGCGCGACGGCGGTGGTGCGCTGGTAGCGGCGCTGTTATCAACCTGAACGTGGAAGATTGCCGGTTATGAAAAGACGTTTGCGGTTACAGACAGTCCTCGCGGCCGCGGCCATGTTGCTGATGACGTCCTGTCTACAGTTCCCCGAGAAACTTCCGAATCCTGACGAAATGGACGCCGTCCAGGATGTGGTTCAGGACGTTTCGGACACGGATGAGTCCCAGGATACAAAGGATGTGCAGGACGCCGTCGATTCAGTCGATGATGTCGGCACCGATGCCAGCGATGTCCTCGACGCGGTCGATACCGTCGATTCCGTTGAACCATGCATCCAGGGCGATGAGTGCGACGACCAGAACCCCTGCACGGTCAACGACGAATGCAAGTCTGATGGAACCTGTGCCGGGTCGCCGGTCGCCGCGTGCGACGATTCGATTGAATGCACCGACGACTCGTGTTCCAGTCCGTTTGAATGTTCCCATACGGTCAAAGCCGGGTTCTGTCTGGTGTCCGGGGTCTGCTATGTGGCCGATGCCGTTGATGTCGGACTGTTTGGTCAGTGCGTGGCCTGCAAGCCCGACGAGTCCAGCGAGACGATGTCACCGGACGATACCCTGACATGCGATGACGGCAGCGCCTGCACCGATGAAGACATGTGCTCGAACGGTTCCTGTTCGGGCAGTTTGATCAATTGCGACGACACGAATGTCTGTACCAACGATTCCTGCGACCCGGCCACAGGCTGCCTCAACGTCAACAACAACATCCAGTGCGCCGCCGCGCGCTGTCAGGGACTGAGCTTCTACGCCGCGGCTGTCTGTTCCGATGGCTCCTGCCCGACCGTGGAGCCTGAAAACTGTGATGATGGAAATCCATGTACGACAGACACATGCAGCGTTACCGGGTGTGCTCATACCCCTCGCAACGGGCAGGTCTGCCAGCCGGGTTCGTGCGAGCTCGGCACGTACTACATGCCCGCGGTCTGCATCGACGACTTCTGCCCACCGCAGGACTCGACGTTGTGCGATGACGGTGAAATTTGCACCGAGGACTATTGCACTCCGACCGGCGGATGCATGACCCGTCCGGACAACACCAAGGTTTGTGGCGAGGCGTCCTGTGATGGTGACATTTTCAGGCCCAGGGTGGTTTGCGACGGCGGCAGCTGTCCTGCACAGAACCCGGTCAACTGCGATGATTCGAACGTCTGCACCAATGATTCATGCACTCTTTCCGGCTGCTCCAACGTGGCCAACAGCGATCCATGCAGCGACGGCAACGGCTGCACTGTTGGCGATACCTGCGTCAGCAAGGTCTGCAAATCCGGGTCCCTGAAGACATGCAACGACGACCTGTTCTGTACTTCTGATTCCTGTAACTCGCTTACCGGTGAATGTGTTTTCACGAACCTCGGTTACTGCATCATCGACGGCGCATGCCACATGGACACCGAGGTCAATCCGGAAAATACGTGTCAGAAGTGCACGGTCGCGCTCAACCAGACCGGCTGGTCGCCCGGCGCCGAGAACTCGGTTTGCGACACATACCCATGGGGAACCGCGCGTTGCGCAGACGGTGAATGCACTTACGGCTGTGACGCCGGGCGCGGCAACTGTGACAACGACTGGACTGACGGCTGCGAGATCGATCTGGCCAGCGATCCGAACTACTGCGGCGACTGTGAGACCGCTTGTGGAGCGCAGGTCTGTTCGCACGGCGCCTGCGCGGATACATGCGCGCCCGACCTCGATCTCTGCGCGGGCCGATGCATCGATACTGATACCAGTCTGGAACATTGCGGTGAATGTGGTGTCCCCTGCATGCTGGACAACGCGGTGACTGAATGCGACGGCGGCACCTGTCTGCTGACCGATTGCGTTTCGAACTATTTCAATATCGACGGCCTGGATGCCACCGGGTGCGAATGTCATTCCACCGGAATTGAGCTTTGCGATGGGTTCGACAACGACTGCAACGGGACTACGGATGACGTGGCCCCCGAGATGCTTCTTGGCGACTACAGTAACTGCAACGCCTGCGGAAACGTCTGTCTTGGCTCGCTTGACCATTCGATGCGCGGGTTCTGCTCCGCGGGAAACTGCTATCAGGTGGCGTGCGACTCGAACACCTGGGATATCAACCTCGATCCGACGGATTTCTGCGAATACATCTGCACTGTTCAGGGTGAGGAAGCCTGCGGAAACAGCATCGACGAAGACTGCGACGGAGACACCGACGAAGGCTGCTGACGCCAGTTCCGCTCGATACTACGAACATGATTCCGTGATGAAACACTGATACGCGGCGGCCAGTCCAGGCATGCGGAACCTGTGTGGTTCAGACACACATGTTGAGTGGATTCAGTCGCGCGGGAATCCCTGCGGGTTCTTCTGCTGCCAGCGCCAGGTGTCAAGGCACATCCTGTCCAGGTCGAGTTCGGCGGTCCAGCCAAGGTCGCGGGCTGCAGCCGACGGGTCACACCAGACCTCGGAAGCGTCCCCGGGGCGCCTGTCCACGATGGTGTAAGGTATCTTGCGTCCAGAAGCCTTTTCGAACGCTGAAACCATCTCAAGAACAGAGCAGCCACGGCCCGTGCCCAGGTTCCAGGCCACGCAACCAGGGTTCTGTCGAAGCTTGTCCAGCGCGTGGAGGTGACCGGTGGCGAGGTCGACCACATGGATATAGTCTCGAACGCCGGTGCCATCCCTGGTTGGATAATCGCCGCCGAACACCTTCAACTGCTGCAGTTTGCCTACCGCAACGCCAGAGATGAAGGGCATCAGATTGTTCGGAATGCCGCACGGATCCTCGCCGATTTCACCGCTGGCATGGGCGCCGACAGGGTTGAAATAGCGCAGCAGAGCGATGTTCCACGACGGATCCGCCCGGTACAGATCGCGCAGCATCTCCTCGATCACCAGCTTTGTCCTGCCGTACGGGTTCACCACCTTCAGCGGGAAGTCCTCGGTGATGGGGACGGCATGCGGGTCGCCATAAACTGTCGCCGACGACGAGAAAACAAGGTCGTGGACTCCGTGAGCGGCCATCGTTTCGAGCAGCACCGCCGTTCCACCGATATTGTTGTCGAAATACTTCAGCGGCTGCGTGACAGATTCCCCCACGGCCTTCAAACCGGCGAAGTGAATTACTGCCGAGAATTCGTGCGACTTGAACACCGCCTCCATCCCGTCCCTGTCCCGGATGTCCGTCCGAAAGAACGGGAAAGACTTTCCCGAAAGCCGCTCGACCCGGCGGAGCGCCTCGGGGTGGCTGTTGCTCAGGTTGTCCACGACCACGATATCAAGTCCTGCCTGGAGCATCTCGACGCATGTGTGGGTACCGATGTAGCCGGCGCCTCCAGTGACAAGAACCTTGCTCATCCGACCTACCTCCGGCTTGGAGTGGAAACTGTCCCATATTAGCTGGATTCACCATCCAATTGAATATAGAATACGCCGCCGTACCGGCAGTGGCTGTCTTTTTGGCTGATTTTCTGGTCGGGACATGCTGTTTCAGAGTCTTGACTACATCCTGTTCCTCGTCGTCGCGATCATCGTCTTCTGGTCGTTGTCGCGTCACAATTTTCTGCGCCTGCTCGCGCTCCTGCTGATGTCCTGCCGGTTCTACATGGTCTGGAACCCATGGTACATCTTCCTGGTTTTTGCCTCGGCCGGCATCGACTACACGGTGGGGCGCCTCATCCCGGTCGTCCAGTCCCGGGCACGCAAGAAGGCGCTGCTGCTGGTATCGATCGTCAGCAACCTCAGCGTGCTGGGGATCTTCAAGTACTACAACTTCTTTCTCTCGGCGGTTGAAGGCGGCCTCAAGATCTTCGGGATCGAGATACCATCGCTGTATCTCAACTTGATGCTGCCTGTCGGCATCTCGTTCTACACCTTCCAGTCGATGTGCTACACCATCGACGTCTACCAGCAGAAGATCGAGCCGGTAAAAAGCATCCTTCATTTCGCGGCCTTCACGGTTTTCTTCCCGTCGCTGGTCGCGGGGCCGATCACGAAGGCCCAGCAGCTCATCCCGCAGCTTCAGGCCACGCCCCGCCTGACTTCGGAGATGGTCAGCCGCGGCACGTTCCTGATCATGAAGGGGCTCGTTAAGAAGCTGCTGTTCGCGGACTTCCTTGCCATCAACCTGGTCGATCGAACCTTCGACAATCCACAGGCGTTCACTTCCGTCGAGATGCTGATGGGCCTGTACGGGTACACTCTCCAAATCTACTGTGATTTCTCCGGGTACACCGACGTTGCGCGCGGGTCGGCGATGCTGCTCGGGATTGAGCTTCCCGAAAACTTCAACCGGCCGTACATGGCTACAAGTCCGGCCCAGTTCTGGCGGCGCTGGCACATGACCCTGAGTTCATGGCTGCGCAATTACGTCTATTTCCCACTCGGTGGTTCCCGTGGTTCAACTGCCAGAACCTACTGGAATCTGTGGATCACTTTCTTCCTGATCGGGTTCTGGCATGGTGCTGGCTGGACTTTCGTGATCTACGGTGTGATCCACGGCACCGCGATGGCGATTCACCGATATTTCTATAAGCGGGCGGGGCGGACCAAAGAGACGGTCGATCCGATGTGGCTGGAGATCATCAAGATCTTTTTGACCTTCCACTTCGTCGTTCTGTCCCGGATTCTGTTCCGGTCTCCGTCACTTGAGGTGGCCGGAGACGTAGTTCGCCAGCTGTTTGCCGGTTCATTCTCGACAGCCCAGATCAGCTGGAAGGTCTGGTTGGTCATGGGCCTCGGTTTTGCGATTCACTGGAGCCCGCAGCGCTGGGTGACAAGGCTCTTCGACGGTTACAAGTCGATGCCCGCCTGGGTTCAGGGGCTGGTGATCGCCGGTGTTGGCGCGATGCTGTTCAAACTCGGTTCCAGCCAGGTCGTGCCCTATATCTACTTCCAGTTCTGAGCCGGAGGGTTGCGTGGAGCCAACAGGGACCAGACCCGGCGAGCCGGGAACACCGGAGAACAGACAGGCACTGAGACGTCTCGCCATCATGGCTGGGATTTTTCTGTTATTGCTTGGGGTCACATATCTGTTGCCGTCGAACCTGGATTTCAGACCCTGGGTGCCCGGCGACCCGCCACCGATGAGAAAGCTGTTTCAATTCGACTGGTCGCGCGGCATCACCGGGCATGGCGACGGGTCATCCGCGCTGAAAGGTGAACAGGCCCGCAGCGCCCTGGCCGAGGAACTTGGCAACGAGCTTGCCGCCAATCTTGGTGAGGAGGTCGGCATCGAGCAGGCCGTTCCCGCAAAGGTTCCGGTTGCCGAAGGCGTAGGAAAGGTGTTCATCGATCCTGTCGAACTCGAGGGTGTGGTCAGAAACATCGAGGATCCTTCAGGAACGGCGCTGGATGCCTTCTACCAGTCACTCTATCGGACCGCCACCGGTGATCGCGTGACCAGGATCGCCCACTGGGGCGATTCGACCATCGCCGCGGACGACGTTACAGGAACCTTGCGAAGGCGTTTCCAGCGGCGGTTCGGTGATTCCGGCCACGGCTTCATGCTTGCGGGCAAGGGGACCATGCCATACCGCCATGTGGACGTGGTGAATTCGCAGAGCGGCGACTGGAAGCAGTACATGGTGATCCGCGACGAGAGAAAGGACGGTCGTTACGGCTACGGCGGCGTGGCCTTTCAGTCACGGGGGGATGGCACCGGCAGGTACGCCACGGCACCAGAGACCGCACTGGTCGGACGCTCGGCATCTTCGTTCGAGGTGTTCTACCTGAAATCACCGGGGGGCCGGGATTTCTCGATCTCGGTGGACGAAGCTGCTCCGGAGAGGGTTTCGACAGCATCCGACCAGCCGGCCGACGGATTTCACCGGATCGAAGTCCCGAATGGTCAGCATCAGTTCGTTCTGAAGGCCGACAGTGGCGTTGTCATCTATGGTGTGGCGCTTGAGGCACCGGGGCCGGGTGTCGTTTACGACTCGCTCGGAATCGTAGGTGCGCGCGCCCAGCGTCTTCAGAACGCCGATGCGACGCATTTTCAGGCGCAGATCGCCCACCGCCGGCCTGAGCTTCTGGTCGTCGCGTTCGGTGGGAACGAGTGCGGGGATCAGAACATGAACATGGAGGTTTACCGCACCAACCTGCGCAAGACAATCGACCTCATCCGGGCTGGAAATCCCGATGCCTCGTGCATGCTCCTCGCTCCTCTCGATCAAGGCGAGGTGGATTCCCGGGGCAATGTCAGGACAATGCCGATGGTGCCGAAGATCGTCGCGGCCCAGCGCGAGGTCGCCGAGCAGGCCGGGTGCGCCTTCTTTGACACGTTTTCGGCGATGGGCGGCGAGGGCGCGATGGGTCGATGGTACAAGTCCAAGCCCAGACTCGGCTGGGGAGACTATCGACACGCTACACCGGCCGGCTACGAGGTTGTCGGCAACATGATCTACAAGGCTCTCATGGCAGGGTTTGTGGAGTTTCTGGGGCGCCGGGATCTTGGAGGGCTGACCCCGCAGTCGGCGCAGCCTTGAACACACCCAGTTTGATACGGCTGCGATGTCTAATCCCGGGATAGGGCGGACACTGCCCGTACGGGGCGTTTCTGAAGTCGATCGACAGTACTTCGTCAGTGCCGTCCGTCAGTTCCGCGCAATCAGGGCCATCCTCGAAATTGCAGTCCAGCGACAGATAGTTCATCTCGCATTCGTATTTCCGTGACGGTCTTTCGAAGGTGGGACTCTGATATCGGCCAAACCACGCCGGTCGCCACTTTCCATGGTCATAGGCGTTGGTGGCAAACAGGCATTCCGGGTACTGGTCGAGGACTTTCATCAGGAAATCCACCTCGATTCGCGGGTTTCGCATCCGGTGGATATCTGTGGTGGATTCGGGCATCATTTCGTAGCCGCCAGGGTTTCTGTGCGACGCGGGTGGCACCAGACACGCGGCCGCGATCAGCAGAGGCACCGCGACACGCCATGCGCGATGGACATCCGCCTTTTCAAGTCGGTCGATCAACGCGGCCAGCCCGAATGCAGCCAGGACCATCACAAGGGGATAGTCCGTCGTTATCAGACGGAACCAGTGGTTGAACTCGACTCCTCCCGCGGCAGCATGGAGCTTCAGCAGGAGCAGAGTTACCGCCGGGAACAACAGGAACCTCAGCGGTCGCAGGATGGTTGCCACGAATCCGACAAGGGCCAGAATCAGGAGCCCGACTGGGACGAATGTGGACAGGTACATCGCGGCGTCGCTGAATCCGCTGTTGAACGGGTTGACTGCTCCGGCGAACCAGGAGACCGGCGAACTGAGGCGAGACTCCAGCACCGCGGCGATTGTCCCCACGACCACGAACGCGACCAGGATTGCCGTCGCCTTAAGAGGTTTCGCCAGCACTTCGCGGAACCAGTCCCGGACCAGGCCTGTAAGATTGTCCATCACGCCAACCGGAACGAGTGCCGCCGCCAGGGCCGTAACCAGAACGATGGCGGCAGCCACGCCGGCTTCCGGACGAAAACCGGAGGCAAGAAAAGTGATGGCCAGAATGCCTCCGAGCCCAGCCGCGGTAATAAGACGACCTGTCTGGCGGTGACGTGCGATCACGAATCCATGCAGCATCGCGAGCAGGAACAGAAGCGTCAAAACCGGGGTCGGATACTCGGACGTCGAGGAGACCAGCATAGCCTGGCTGGAGGCGAAGACCCATGCAAATGGCAGCGCGAACAGCCACGACCGCAGTATCGTCGCCACCACCAGGAAGAAGAGGGCGGCATTGAGCGCGTTCAGGAGACGGTTTGCGGCGACTATGGATGGCAGGCGAATCAGGCCGTCGTCATCGGACAACAGGTCCGCGGCAAGCTCCGACAGGGGGCTGTCGTGAACTCCCCTGCCAAAGACATGTTGTATGTTCTGCAGGCTGGTACCGTCCTGCAGGATCGCCAATCCACCCGGATTCAAACGCCCCGGGATTCCGTTGATCATCAGGATCGCGATGATCGCGGTCAGCGCCAGCGTCACGATCAGCCGGATCCTGTTACCGGCCATCAGCATTCTCACCGCATGGATTCCGGCGATGATCGAACAGCAGATCAGCAGGAAGGCCATCAAGGCGGACGCGATTCCCATCGGGGAAAGGAGCGGCTCAAGCCTGTCGCGCTCCGGGACCTGGAATGTCGAAACCAGGCCGGCGGTCGTGCCCTTCACGACGGAGCTGCTCGAATCACCGTCAGTCCCGACTGGACTTCGGGAAGCGGAAAGCCTGGTCACCAGGGATTGCACGAGCTCCGCGGGGGGCTTCTGCCCACGGGTCGGTTCGACACACCAGTCGTGTGTGCAGTTTGTTGCCGTTCTGCCCCCGCTTTCGGTAAGTTCGAAGGATGCCGTCGCTGAGCCATTGGTCAGCTTGAGCGCGACCTGGTGACTGCCGCTCCGCACCTTGTCCACACGCCAGTTGTGATAGACGAAGTCGCCAGCAACCAGAGGAAAGGTCGAGTCGGAATCACTCGATGCCAGGCTTGTGCATCCGATGGACGTCAGCGTTGCCAGCAGACAGAACATCGTGGCGGGACCCAGTCTGAATCGGTTTGTCATCGGCGCGTCTGTCCGGCATTGGGAGAGTCACATGTGCGCTGGATATTACTATAAACCCGGGTTATTTTGTGACAGCGCGCGACTGCGGCGCGATTTTGCGTTACGACTCGAGTCGGCGTGGATACGGTGAACAAACCGGGGGGCTCCAAATGCTCAGAGTTTCTGCGTTCATCATCGCCTGCCTGACGGTGGCCGGATTGGTCGCCTGCGGAGATACTCAATCCGAACCGCCCGACCTGGCGGTTCACGTCAATCAATTCATCGGAACCTCGGGCAGCGGCAATGTATTCATAGGAGCGGCCGTGCCCCGGGGCATGGTGAAGCTTGGACCGAACACGAACGTCGAGGAAGGGGCCATCACCGGTTACAAGTACGAAGGCGACCGCATCAAGGGATTCGTTCATTCGCATCTCGAAGGCCCCGGCGGTTCGGGCAACGGGTACAACAGAATCCTGGTGATCCCGGTTGTCGGTGAACCGGGCAGTGTCGAATCCGCGTATTCATCGGCCTTCACTCATGACAGCGAGACCGCCGAGCCAGGTTACTACGCCGTGACGCTGGACAGCTACGGCATACGGGCCGAGTTGACGGCCACCCGACTCGTCGGGTTTCACCGGTACACCTATCCCGAGGCGACAAGGGCGGCAGTCCTGATTGACCTGCGAACCAACCTTGGTGCGTGGCTGGACTCCGATCTCACTGTGGTCGGCAGCGATACCGTCGAGGGCTGGAGCCGCTATCAGACGAATCCGCTCGTGGCCCTGATCACCGAATCGGTGGCGCCTGGAACCGGCGTGGCGACCGTCTATTTCTCCGCGAAGCTGGACCGTCCGTTCGACACGGTCGAGGTCTGGGGAGATTCCATTAAGGCTGGTGCCTCGCTTGTCTTTGGAACCGGAAAAGACGAGGTGGTCGGACTTCGCGTGGGCATATCCTACATCTCCGTGGAGCAAGCTCGCGCCAACCGCGAGGAGGTGTCCGGAGTGTCCTTCGACCAGGCGCGCGCCGACGCCAGGTTGCAGTGGAACCGTCTTCTGTCCAGGGTCGAGGTCGAGTCGGTCGATTCAGACGCCCTCGCCACCTTCTACACGGCGCTGTATCACACGTTTCTGGCGCCCGCTGACTACACGGAAGGGGGGCGCTTCTTCTCCGGGGCTGACGGCACCGGGCGGATCGAGACGGCCGATGGATGGCGTTACTACACTGATGACTGGTGCATGTGGGACACATATCGGACCTCCCACCCGCTGTTCACAATCCTGGAACCCGAGGTGAACTCGGACATGATGCAGTCACTTGTTCACACGTACGAGGCGGGCGGCTGGATGCAGAAGTGTACTTGGAACGCGCTTGGCGATTCCCGCGTGATGATCGCGAATCCGCAGTTCTGCGTGGTCGCGGACGCCTATCTGAAGGGATATGACGACTTCGATGTGGAAACCGCCTGGGCCGCGTTGAAGAAGGGTTCAATGGAGGATTCGGAGAACCCGCTGGCTGAAGGTATGTGTGGATACTTCAACCGCGGAACCCCGCCCGAGTACGTGTCGAAAGGGTTCGTGTCCATGGACTGCGACGTTGACCAGTCAGTCTCGATGACTCTTGAACACGCACATGACGACTGGTGTGTCGGACGGATGGCGGCCGCGCTTGGACTCGAATCGGACGCGGAGTACTTCCTGGAACGTTCCGGGAACTACCGAAACCACTGGAACGAAACCGAGCAGTTCATGGTGCCCCGCAATGGCGACGGAACCTGGATTGACGACTTCGACCCTGAGGAGGCGGCGGGCTTCTGCGAGGCGGACTCATGGAAGTACACATGGTCCGTGCCGCACGACGTGTGCGGACTGGTCGAGTTGATGGGAGGTGGCGATGCGTTCGCGTCGCGGCTGGACCAGTTCTTTGACGGCGGTCATTTCGCGATGGACAACCAGCCAGACTTCCATGTTCC
>CAZNJW010000049.1:0-2568 GCA_964573455.1 uncultured Anaeromyxobacteraceae bacterium
AAGCTCGACTCCATGCCGCGCAAGGTCGTACTGCGCGCTGATCTCCGCCAGCGCGGTCTCGGCACGCAACACATCGTCCCTTCCGACCATCTCTGCTTTAAGGAAGCTGCGGGCCATCTTCAGATGTGCCTCGACCAGCGCCACGCCCTGCGCGGCGACATCGGTCATCCTGAGGGCGGACATCAACTGGAAAAAGAGCTGCGTGACCTCAAAAGTCACCTCGCTGCGCGCTGCAACGACTTCAAGGCGGGCAGCCTCTTCGGCGGCGCCATAAACGCGGTAAAGAGCCGCGAGCGATATAAGCGGTGTCAAAGGCTGGACGACCTGTATCGTCACCTGGCCAGTCAACTGGTCCTGGACCTGGTAGTCGCGCATCTTCCCGAAGCCCTTCAACAGTTTGTCGAAGGTTGCCTTCGACTCCTCGGGAAGCAACCCCGAGATCGGGTCGATGGCGGCGGCAAGTTCCTCGTCCGACGGCATATCGCTGCCAAGAAAGTCAATCCTGGTAGCGTCGTCCCAGTACTGGACGCTCGCATCAAGCGTCACGTTCGGAACCATCGGACCAATCGCGCCCTTCCTGACGTCCGACGCCTTGCGGACCCCTATCTCGGCAATCCGGACCTTCGGTGAGTGTTCAAGCGCGGCCGTCACCGCCTCGTCCAGCGTCAGCGGCATGTCAACCGGCTGCGCCGCCGCGGAAAGATGGACGAGAGACGTCAGAACGACGGCGAAGGACACGGAAATCATGGAACACAGACGCATTGCAGCCCCGCGGGCACCCGTGGCCCGTTGTTCAGAAGTCGACATATTATAGCACCTGTTTTTTAACCAGCGAGCATGTCCCGACAAAGCCACCCTGAACGGGTTGAACCCGGACTGTCAGGCGGGCGCTCGCCACGATTCTCGAATATTCGGGATTGACAACAGCGGGGTCAATGACTTTTATTACGCACGCGATGGGCGAGACAGACTACTACAGCGTGCTTGGGGTCCAGAGGGACGCGGATGCGGCCGAGATAAAGAAGGCCTACAGACGTCTTGCAGTCCAGTATCACCCCGACCGGAACCCTGACAATCCCGAGGCCGAGGAGAAATTCAAACAGCTTGCCGAGGCCTATGATGTCCTGTCCGACCCGTCCAAGCGGCAGATCTACGATCAGTACGGCGCGGCGGGGCTCAAGGGACGTGGGTACGACTTCCGCCCGGACGATTTTTTCTCATCGTTCATGGACGTATTCAGCGGTGCCTTCGGTGGCGGTTTCGGAGACGTTTTCGGAGGGGGAAGGCGAGGCGCTCCCTCGCGTGGACGCGACCAGCAGACCGGTCTTTCCATTTCCCTCGAGGAGGCGGCGGCCGGAATCGACAAGGAACTCCACCTCCGCAAGGAAGAGGTCTGCGAAAAATGCTCCGGTTCAGGAGCGCGCCCAGGCTCCTCGCCTGAGACCTGCCGAACCTGTGGCGGACGCGGCCATGTGGCCCACAGCGCAAGTTTCTTCTCGATCAGCGCGACATGTTCCGCGTGCGGTGGCACAGGCCGGGTGATTCGCGACAAGTGTGAGGACTGCCACGGCTCCGGCCGGGTCATGGCCGACAAGGTGTACAAGGTCAGAATCCCCGCCGGCATCGACAGCGGAAATTCGATCAAGGTCAAAGGCGCCGGAGGACCGGGGCCCGGCGGCGCGCCGGCCGGCGACCTGTACGTGGTAATCGACGTCGGTGAACACGAAAGGTTCCGTCGCGAGGGAGACGATCTGGTGATGGAAATGGAGCTCGACGTGCCCGACGCGGTACTCGGCTGCACCAGAACGGTCAAGGACATACTCAACGACGAAGTTCGGATCTCAATCCCAGCGGGGTCGCAACCCGACGAACTGATCCAGGTTCATGGGAAAGGGATGCCGCGCCTGCAGGCTAACGGTCGTGGAGATCTGTGGGTGCAGGCCAGGATCAAGATCCCGATGTCCGTCTCCCGAGCCCAGAAAAAACTCTACGAACAACTCAGGGATCTCAAAGGATGACTCCTCCCGGAATCAGACTTCTGCGCCCGCTCTCGCTGGCGCTGGAGAATGAGACGTGGGCTGGCGAACTTGACGGAATGAAGGTTCTTGTCAAGAGGTACTGCTCACGCCCGGACGCAAGGGTCTTTCCGATTCCGGACACCGCGCTGCTGTTCAGCATCGTGCATCCACTCATCCAGCGCCTGCTGTGGTCCGGCTCGGACGAAGACGGCGCCACGGTTCACGTACTTGAGTGGCTGCCGGGCGTGCCTCTTGCGGAAGCGATGCGGACTCCGTCGAACCCTGGCGGAGTCCACCACAGGTTCATCCCCGACCTGCTGGCCGATGGCCTGGCGGCGCTAAAGTACTTGCATTTGCGTGGCGACCGCCCGCCTCTGCTGCACGGCGACGTTACTCCGTCCAACATGCTCGTGGATGCCGGTCCGGATCGCCCCACCATGAGACTGGTCGACGTCATGGCGATACCGCCGGGCACGCGGCTGTCCGAAAGACCAGACGTGACCATCGGATCACTGTATTTCATGCCTGACGAGGTTCTCGAGGGCGCTCC
>CAZNJW010000049.1:2668-11891 GCA_964573455.1 uncultured Anaeromyxobacteraceae bacterium
TCCTCGTCGAACATCTGAAACTCGACCTGGATGTAAACCAGAGAACCAAGCTCGGCGACGATCGGATCATCCTTGGGAATCATCTCACGGACCTTGATCGGGAGTTCGACCACGAAGTTGATCATCCTGAACGTGGCGCCGGAGAACGTGTTCACCTCGGTGTCGCTCTCTTCCGCATCCTCATAGTAGAACCGGTTCACAAGACCTGGATCGCGATCACGCAACCCGGGAATCGTCTCAAGCAGGTCAAGCGTCGATACTATCTGGTTCCGCGACTGATCCGGGACGACGTAGTTATACGGGAAAAGATGATCCTTCATGTAGGAAAGGACCGGGACGATGTCGTCCGACTTTTTCGTGATGACCCTGAAACGCAGACGGTCGTATACCTGGGCAGCGAAGGTCGTCTTCTTTGACAGCAGTTTGGTGATCAGGGAATCGCGAGCCTTCCGGTTCGCCGCATACCGGACGATCGGAGCACCGGCCGACTTCATCGCCGCAACCGTCTGGTTGACTCTTCCGACCGCGATCTGGAAGAGCTGATCCTCGGACACCGGCAACCTGAAGCGAAGTTGCTGCGCCTCGACATGGTTGACGACGTGCATCACTTTCAGAATGACACACGCCAGTTTCTGGTACTCGGAAGACCCGGATGCCACCAGCAGGAGGTCCTGGATCGCCCCTGGAGCCTTCAGGCACTCTGGAAAATGGTGATTGAAGTTCGACTCAAGGTACACAACCGCGACATTCAGAAGCTGTCTCAGACGCTTCTCGTCCGCGGGGTCGGCCACGTCGAATCCGTTAACAAGCAGGAACCTGTCGACCTCGTCACGACCTTCGAGGCTCAATTTGTGCCAGTCGACGACCGACCCTCCGCCAAGGATCAGCCTGACCGCCTCAAGGTCGGCCAGGTCGATCGACCCGAGCGAAAAGCAGTTCGTCCCGTTTCTGGACAAAGGCATCACAATCCCCGAATGCTGGGAAGAAAAGCCCGCGCCGGGCGCGGACGTCCGGATTGTAGTCTCCAGGATTAACCTTTACAACCACCATGCTCCCTGATAGCTTTTATGCGATGATCAAGACGTTTTTCGCCTGTCCGGCTAAACGTGGCATATGGTTTGCTAGGCTGGGCTCGCAAAGCGCGTTCTAAACGGGAAATGTCCCTGGCGGGAATTGCGGAATGGACATCAGGCAGGAACTCGGGACGAAGCTGCAGCAACGCCTGATTCCTACACCTCAGCTACAGATCGCGATTCGTCTTCTCCAGCTTTCCAGGCTCGAACTCGTCGAGGAAATACGTCAGCAGCTGGACGCGAACCCGGCCCTTGAGGAACTTGAAAACCCGGACACGACCGTGTCTCTCGACGCCCCGACGCGCGAACTGGACGAAACCGCCGAGGCGGCCGAGGCCAGGCCGGAGCAGATGCCCGCCCCCAGGGATCCAGATGATCTTCACGCGGCCGGCGAGAAAGACTCGATGTCACGCGAGGACTCGATGGACTGGGAGAAGTTCATCGAGGGTTACTCAACATTTTCCCACGGGCCGCAGGTCCGGGTCTCCAACGACGAATATCCTTCAGTCGAGGCGACGGTAGGCAACCGCAGCAGCCTGGCCGACCATCTGAGCTGGCAGCTTCAGCTCTCCGACATGCCCGAAGCGTCCCGTCTGGTCGGCGAGTACATCATCGGCAACATCAATGAGGACGGCTACCTTGTCGACGTGACGGACGAGGAAATCGCTGACGCCACCGGCTCCAACGTCCAGCATGTGCGTCAGGTGCTTGCGCGGGTCAGGAACTTTGACCCGCCCGGCGTCGCATCCAGAACCCTTGGCGAGTGTCTTCTGGCCCAGGTCGAGATTCGTTTTCCAGACAACCACAAGCTTCGGCAGATGATCACCAACCACCTTCCCGACCTGGAAAAACGAAACTTCGCGGCGATAGCGCGCGGACTGAAGCTCGGACACGATGACCTTCGGGATCTGATCGCGGAACTCCAGTCGCTGGAACCCAGGCCGGGACGCCAGTACTCCAGCGACGACGTCATCTACATCCAGCCCGATGTATACGTTATCAAGGTCGGCGACGATTACATGGTTGTGGTCAACGACGACGGACTGCCGCGCCTGAAGATCAGCCAGTTCTATGAAAAGACGCTTTCACGAACGACCACGGGCGAGGCGCGCGATTTCGTCAAGGACAAGCTACGCGCCGCGACCTGGTTGATCAAGTCCATCAACCAGCGTCAATCCACGATACGCCGGGTCACCGAGTCGATCATGAAGTTCCAGCGTGACTTCCTGGAAAACGGGGTCGAACACCTGCGGCCACTGGTCCTTCGCGAAGTGGCCGATGATGTGGGCATGCATGAATCCACTGTAAGCAGGGTGACCACGAATAAGTACGTGCACACTCCGCGAGGCATCTTCGAACTCAAGTTCTTCTTCAACAGCAGAATCACGGCGGCCTGGGGCATTGAGGACCACTCCTCGATGAGTGTCAAGACCAGGATCAAGACGCTGATTGACGGCGAAAACACCGCGAGCCCCTTGTCGGACCAGGAGATCGTGCAGATACTGGGGAAGGAAGGCGTGATTATCGCTCGGCGCACCGTAGCGAAATACCGCGAGGCGATGGGAATAGCCCCGTCATCCCGCAGGAAGGAATTGAAATGACACCGCCGCGGACCGCCCATGGCTGTGTCTGGTACAAGCATCTTTTTGCGCGGTCCCGTCAATCGGGTTCCGCCGACAGGAGTGAAATATGAAGATTGGTTACACCCTCCGCCAGTTCAACGCATCGGATGCCCTTCGCGAACTGATCGAGTCCAAAATCGATAAACACCTCGGTCAGTACCTTCCGGAGGACGCGGACGTCAAGATAACGCTTGAAATGGAGAAAGCCTGGGCCGTGTTCGACCTCATGGTTCAGTACAAGGGCGAAACGTTCAAGGCATCGGAAAAGGCGACGGACATCTATCCCATCCTCGACACCGTAATTGAGAAGGTCGAGCGTCAGTGCGCAAAACACCGCGAAATGCTGGTGGAAAAGCGTCATCGCTGATCGGAGGCGACTGCCCTTGAATTCCGAACATATAGTCATCGTCACCGGCCTGTCCGGATCAGGCAAGACAACGGTCATCAAGGCCATGGAGGATCTCGGATTCTTCTGTGTCGACAACCTGCCGCTGCCACTGCTTGACAAGATCCTCTTTCTTGCCGAGACACACTCGGAGGTGTCACGTATATGCATCGGAATAGACGTGCGTGAGCGTTCGATGCTGGACGCGTTCCCGACCGAGGTCTCGAAAGTCAGGGAACTCGGGCACAGACTGGAAATCATCTACCTTGAGGCATCCGAGGACGCGATCGTCCGAAGGTATTCCGAGACCAGGCGCAGACACCCACTTGAGTCTGTGGCGACCACTGTCCGCGAAGGCGTCGCGCGCGAAAACGCGATCCTCGCCAACATCAAACGGATGGCCGACTGGGTGATCGACACGACGGACATCAACATTCACGACCTGACAGCCAGGATTCAAAGGGCTTACGACAAATCCTCGTCAAGCAGGATGGCGGTTGAAGTAGTCTCGTTCGGATTCCGTGACGGCGTGCCCAGGGACGCTTCGTATGTTTTCGACTGCCGTGTTCTGGACAATCCACATTTCGTCGAGGCTCTGCGCCCGCTGACCGGCGCACATGTCGAGATTCTCGAGTACCTTAAGAACACCGCCACGTGGAGGCCTTTTCTGGACAGGATTTTTGAACTGCTGGAATTCAGCCTCCCGCTTCACGAGCGGGAATCAAGGCCTATTGTGACCGTGGCCTTCGGCTGTACGGGCGGTAGACATCGTTCGGTAGCCGTTGCGGAAACAGTTGCCGGCATGCTGTCCGGATTCGGTTACCGGGTGCGCGTGAGTCACAGGAACCATGAAGTTGCGGAAGAAGTCGCGCTGCTGAAGGCCGGCGCCGAAAACAAGCCTGAGGAAACGATATGAAAGACATAAACAGTCCCGATGTTGAGGAAATTCTCGCCGAGGCGGAAGACGATCTGTCGGACGCGGTGACTCTCGCCAACAGAAGTGCCCCTGCAGCGCGTTATGCAGCGTCCCAGTCCGCCGAGAAGTATCTCAGAGCACTGTGCGAGGCCGCCGATCGTCCGGCCGGCGTCATGTGGGACATTGCCAAGTTGCACGATACCGTCGCGGACATCGGAGCGATGTCGGAACTGGCCGAGGCCGTCGACCTGCTGTCACGCTTCACCACCCCTGCAAGGGCAGGCTCGGCTGGCGCGGTCAGGATGCAGCAGGTTCTGTTCGCCGCGAGGCTGGTTCGATGGGCTGTGCGCCGGGAACTCGGGGTTGAAGACCAGCGACCGGAGCGTCCGCCGGAGTCAGGCACCGAATCCGGTGTCAGCGAGGTCCTGGACACCGCCGTGATACCGGTTGATGACGACATGATTCCGACGGTGATGCCCGAGGACGTTAACCAGCCCGCCCCGCCCGCCACAGCCCCGGCGCCGTCTTCCGGCCGCGGGGACGTGGACTCGCGCTATTCCGGCCGGTCGCGGCAGGAACGCGAAACGTCCTTCGTGAAGATGTTCCTGGTGTGTGACCGCTGTGGAGTCAGGATCCCGCGAACCCGTCAGACAGCGACCGGTCGCGTGCCGTGCTCGATGTGCGGGCGCCCGATGAAGTTGCAGAAGTAACCTGTCGTCTTCTTGGCCAGATCCGGTCTATCCCCCTAGAATCCAATGAGGAACGGTCTATGTGGCGGAGGGTGCCATTCATTTCTACTGTCGAAAGTGCGGCCACGTCTTCGCGGCCGAGGATCCGGCCTCCTGCCCGCTGGACGGCGGACTTCTGATCCGTTTCGCCACGGCCATGCCGCTGGTGGGCGAGATGATCGGCTTCCGGTACCTTCTGACCGGCATGATCGGCGAGGGCGGCACCTGCTCCATCTTCGCCGCGATGGACAAGGCCACGAAGCAGCGTGTGGCCATCAAGGTCATGCGCCCCGTGAAGGCCATTCAGGACGGCTGGCGCAATGCGCTGCTCAACGAGGTCTCCCTGGTCCGCTCCATATCACAGGAAAATCTCGTCAGGGTTTTCCAGGGCGGCATATCGCAGGGAGGCTACGTCTATCTGTCGATGGAACTGCTTGAGGGGGAATCCCTTGCGGCCAGACTGGCCAGGCAGGGTCGGCTCGGGTTCGAGGACGCATGCAGGGTCGCCATCTCGGTGGCCAGGGCACTTGGCGCGATCCACGCCTCGGGGCACGTTCATCGCGACGTCAAACCAGAAAACATCTTCCTCTGCGCGTCCGCTGCCACTCGCGAGATCCTGCCGGAAAACATCAAGCTGATGGATCTCGGCGTCGCTCGGCCGATCAACGCACCGGCACAGGGCGGAAACGTCGAGGGAACACCTGCCTACATGAGTCCGGAACAGGTCTCGGGGCACCAGATTGACCATCGTGGCGACATCTATTCGCTAGGCATCGTCCTTTTCGAGATGCTGTCCGGGAAGCCGTGTTTCGACGCTTGCGACGAACGTGAGGTAATGCTTGCCCATATCAGGGAACCAGCGCCCCTGCTGCCGGAATCGATCCTGGAAGGTCCGTCTGGACGCATGCTCGGCGACCTTGTCTCCAGGATGCTCGACAAACAGGCACACCAGCGCCCCGCGTCGACAACCGAAGTGGTTTCCGAACTCGATACTCTTCTGAAAGTCCGCCAGTCCGGCCAGGAATGGCCAGACGCGTTGCGAAGGTGTGTCTAGACCCGATCCGGGTCGCCGGGCACCGAAATACCTGTCCTGACAATGACTTCAAGAGCCAGCTTGCGGTAGGCCTGCGCACCGGTCGAATTGGGTTCGAAATCGAAGATCGACTGCCCGTTCATCTGTGCCCTGGCGAGTGCGCTGTTGCCTGGAATCGAGGTCCGGCAGACCTGAGAACCCCACGTATGGTGAAGCTGCTTGAGAATCTCGTCCGTAAGGCGCCCGTTCCTTCTGTCAACCCTGGTCGGAAGGATCCCGACCACCTTCAGGTCATGCCTGAGTTGTTCGTTCACAGTGTCGATTACGCCGACGATGTCGGATACCGCAGCCAGTGAAAGAACGCTCATGTCGCATGGGACCAACACATGCGTGGCGGCGGTCAGAACATTCAGCGTCAGGTTCCCGACGTTTGGCGGACAGTCGAGCACGATGACGTCGAACTCCGACATCGCCGGCCTGATCGCCGTCCTCAAAAGGAACTCCCGGCCAATCCGTCCCGAGATCACACCTTCCGCGGCCGCCAGCCCCTTGTCAGAAGGAGTGACGTGCAGGCCTTCCTGGGAAGTGGCAACGACTATATCCATCAAGTCGCGTCCATACCTGGTGTCCCTGCCGCTTCCAAGCAGGATATCGGAGAGAGCCGCTCCGCCAGTTCCCGGGATGATCGAGGAAAGAGCCTCCTGCACATGGCCCTGACCGTCCATGTCGACCAGAAGCACCTTCAGTCCGTGAAATCGTGCCAGCGCCACCGCCAGGCACGTCGCGGTCGTCGTCTTCCCGACGCCCCCCTTTCTGGCCGCCACGGCGAGCACCCTGGCCCGTTCGGAACCAGGCAGGGGTTCATCCTCCATTCCGACGATCTTACGTATCTGCTCGGCCAGCGACATGTTTCCCCCTGGACGACGGTCAGGCGTCACGACTCCCTACAAACGCTGCGACCGGAATGATGAACCACTCGCGCACGGCACGCGCGACATGCGGATGCCGTTCGATGAACGCAGCGACAGGCGGTGAAGCCAGATAATAGAACCGGATCGCCAGACGCCCGGCCGCGCTTCGGGCAAGCACATCGTCCCTGAAATCCCGCAGCGCATCGACCTCTGGAGCATCTGGATCCGCCATCGCGGCGGTCGCGATGAAGCAGCGACGGTCACGCCTGGTCAACGGGGATGCCTCGGCGACGGCCCCGTGCAGCTCGACGGCGGCGGCATGGAGTTCCGATTCCTCGTCACCGACCATCTCGATCACCTTCTCGGCCGCGGCGCGTGCCTCTCCAACATCGCCCTTCGCCAGCCGGAGTTGACCGAACTTCAGCAGGATCGCCGGGTCCTGGCGAATCGTGAACGCCTCCTGAACGGCGACGAGCGCGTCCAGAATGTACTCGCGCTGATCCTCGGAAACGACCTCGAGCCCGGTCACGGGCTTATCAACAAGAGCGGCCAGATCCAGAAGCAAATCCATCTCAAACAGCCATGAGTCGACAAGCATCTGTTCGACATCCGAGCGACGTCCCCCCGGTGTCAGCGCGGGCCTGTCGTCCGGCTGCGGCATCGCGCCTTCATCCTGATCCGCGCCAGCGGACGCATCACCCTGGATCCTGGCGCCCCAGACGATCGCGTCATCAAGGACCTGGGCTCCGAGTTCGTCACGCACCTCTTCCAGAGAAGCTCTGACCTCCTCGACAATCGTCTCGGCATCAGACAGCGATTCCGTGGATGCAATCCGGGCACCCGACTCCCTCGCCGCTGCAAGCGCGGACGCCGCGCGTGCGAGTCTGCCGGCCCGATCTTCACAGGGGCCGTCGCCGGCCGAACGCATCAATTCGATCACCCTGGCCCTGTTCGCCACGACAAAACCTGTCACGCCGATCAGGATGGCCATCGCCAGGGTCCGCTGATGCTCCCCCAGGCGCTCTCTGACAAAAGTAATGGCGGCCTCAACCGGGTCGGAGGCACCGGTCACCTCGTCCGGGAACCCGCCGAACGGGGTCTCAAGCTTCAGGGCAGCCTGACTGAATGCCTCGAAAAATCCATCGGCGGTGAACCTGGATACCTCGTCGAACAAGGCATCCAGCAGAATCGATGAAACCCTGGGATCACCAAGTCCATCAATCACGCCTCTAAGTGATGCCTGGTACTGTGAAACCGGACCGTCGCCGGAGTTCTGCCCCGGCACTTCAACCATGTCGCTGTCCATTGAATCCCCTGTCCTGTCGAAGGTCGCGAAAACTGCGCGCGCAGGCGCGCAATAATGTATTATATGCCGGTCGTAACTTTGTCGACTACAGAACGCAAAGCACGGCGCGATCCGGTAATGTGAAATCCGCCAGATGCGTGGCGGATCAGAGGTGACGGATGGGACGCAAAGTCTTCAGGGCAACCCTTTTACTGGCAACGTTCGGGCTTATCGCCGCTGGGTGCGGTGGCGAGTCCAATCCGGACGTGTTCGACGCGATCAGTGATGGAATCATCGATACCATCAGCCCTGACACATTCGACGTCCACTCCCCAGATGTCCACCATGACACCGTCAATCTGGACGAAGGACGGGACACTACCCACCCGGACACCGCTGATCCCGGTGATTCCACCGGCGATTCCACCGGCGACGCCACGGACGCAGTGACCTCCGACGAGACAGTTGCTGTCGACAACGGCCGGGACGATACACCTGTCGACACCATGGACGACGCGCAGGACGTCGAGGACACTGACGTTCACGAGTGTCTCAGCGACGAGGAGTGCATCGGCAAGGTCGCGCTGACCGCCTGCAAGACCCCGTACTGCAACGAAGACAACATCTGCGAGGCAATCGACCTCGAGGACGAAACCGAGTGTTCAGATAATTCCATATGCACCACCGAAGACAAGTGTGTGGCCGGCGAATGCGTTGGAACGCCGGTCGACTGCAACGACAACATCGAATGTACACAGGATCTTTGCAGCGAAGCGAACTACTGCTACCACCGGCCTTACTACGGCCCGTGCAACGACGCGAATGCCTGCACCGAGAATGACTCCTGCGCCACCGGCTCCTGCGTCGGCGTTCAGTTCACATGCAATGACAACAACTCGTGCACGACCGATTTCTGCGATGTTGACACCGGCTGCGGCGCGACCAAACTGTCGGGGATCAAGTGCGATGACGGTGATGCATGCACGAAGGCCGACACTTGCGCTAACGGCGTGTGCGTGGGTAACTTCGACTGTGACGATGGCAATCCCTGCACCCTCGATGGCTGCAATGAACTTGGCTGCACCCACGAGGGACTGACCGGCGACATTTGCGACGACGGCCTTACCTGCACGGTCGACGACATGTGCCAGGCCGGCACCTGTCAGGGCACCGCGATGGTCTGCGATGACAATGACCCGTGTACCGACGACTACTGTCAGGAAGGTACCGGCTGCAAGACCCGGTTCAACACGGCAACCTGCGACGACAA
>CAZNJW010000049.1:11991-18290 GCA_964573455.1 uncultured Anaeromyxobacteraceae bacterium
CCTGCAACGACGGCAACCTGTGCACTCAGACTGACGAGTGCAGCAACGGCGTCTGTGTTGGCAAGAGTCCTGTCGAATGCAACGTCGCCGACGCATGCAAGGACGCGGGCACATGCAACCCCGCGACCGGTACGTGCACCCTGGATGTCCTGCCCGAAGGTTCCACCTGCAACGACGGTATGATGTGCACCAAGAACGACCGCTGCACCAGCGGAACATGCACCGGAACCCCGGTTGTCTGCGTGGCGGTCTCGGACTGTCACCAGCAGGGTCAGTGCGACCCGGCCGACGGTACCTGCAACGAGGTCTTCAAGGATAATGGTTCGCCGTGCAACGACAGCAACCCGTGTACGCAGACCGACCAGTGCGTCGAAGGTTCCTGCGTTGGCGGCAACCCGGTTCAATGTGCCGCGCTGGATCAGTGCCACATCCCCGGCGCGTGCAACCCCTCAACCGGCAATTGCAGCAATCCGAACGCACCGAACAACACGATCTGTAACGATGGCCAGGCCTGCACGAAGGAAGACAAGTGCACCAACGGCTTCTGCGGCGGCCTTTCGTACACGTGCAACGACAACCTCAGTTGCACTAACGAAAGCTGTGACGGTTCGGGCGGCTGCGTGGTCGACGTCATCGACAACTGGTGCAGAATTGACAGCACCTGCGTCCTTCCGGACTCGATCAACCCCGGCAACATGTGCGAAACATGCAACCCGACGCTTAATCAGGACGACTGGAGCCCGCTGAACACTGGCTTCTGCAACGACTCGAACGACTGCACGGTCGATGACGTCTGCGTTGAAGGGGAATGCGTCGGCTCGGTCTACTCCTGCGACGACGGCATATCCTGCACGCTTGATGTCTGCGACGGGATCGGCGGCTGCGCGCACCCGGTCGCGCCCGGGTACTGTCTGATCGAGAATCAGTGTTACATGAACGACCAGCAGGCGGCAGCTTCTCCGTGTCTGAAATGTGACACGACGGTCTCGCAAACACAGTTCACGCCCAGACAGAATGGCGAGTCCTGTGACGATGGCGTTGCCTGTACCCACACCGACCAGTGCAACTCAAATGTCTGTTCCGGCGTTGCTTATACCTGCGACGACTCACTCGAATGCACGTCGGATTCGTGCCGGGGTGACGGAAGCTGCCTGTTCATGGCCCTGCCCGGATACTGCCAGATCGGCGGCCAGTGCGTGTCCGCGAACACGGCACAGCCCGGCAACCTCTGCGCGGCCTGTCTGCCAGCCCTCAGCGCCTACAACTGGTCGGCGTACCGCGAAGGAGAAGCCTGCGAAGACGGTTCCCTGTGCACTGACGGCGACAAGTGCGCTTCCGGAGTGTGCAGCGGGGCCGAGCGTTGCGACGACGAAATGGACTGTACCGACGATTTCTGCGACGCCGAAACCGGTGACTGCACGAACACGGTCCACGAGAATTACTGCACGATCAACGGTGGCTGCTATTTCTACGGCGACCAGAACGGCATGAACCAGTGCCTCCGCTGCATCCCGGATACCAACAACCGCGGATGGACCGAGACGACAGGTCTTGGGTGTTCCGACAACGATGCGTGCACTGTTGAGGACACCTGTCAGGGCGCCACATGCGTGGGCACTCCGATGGCGTGTGACGACGGCCTGGCGTGCACCTCGGATTTCTGTTCATTCGGTCTGTGCGGTACCGTTCCAGTCGAGGGTTGGTGTGTTATCGGAAACGAGTGCATCACCGCCGGGATATCGCCTGTGGACAACCCCTGCCTGGTCTGCGATCCGTCCGAGAACCCGTACGCATGGTCGTACATGCCGCTGACCAACTGCGACGATGGCGACGCTTGCTCCTCCGATGATGTCTGCATCGCGGGCAGTTGCGTCGGCATCGCCTACGATTGCGGTGACGGTATCAACTGCACCGTCGATACTTGCGTGGGCAACGGCACATGTGAGTACTCCATCGCACCGGGCATGTGCCTCATCGACGGTGGATGCTACGAGACCGGCGAACAGAGCCTTTTCAACGAGTGTGAACACTGTGACCCGGCGATGGGTCAGCTCGACTGGAATCCAGACGACGGGGCTTCGTGCAACGACTTCAACGACTGCACCAGTCAGGATCAGTGCCAGGCTGGCGCTTGCGCGGGCGCGGCGTACGACTGCAACGACGGCAGAACCTGCACCGCTGATGCGTGTAATGGCGACGGCACCTGCTCCAACACCCTGATCGCCGGCTGGTGTCTGATCGATGAAACCTGTTATCGAGATCAGACACTGCAACCCGGCAACATCTGCAGCGCATGCCTGTCGGCGACGAACAACTCGTCATGGTCGCCGAACAACGGACTTCCGTGCGACGACGGTCTGGACTGCACCAAGCTCGACACCTGTTCCAGCAGTGCCTGCGTGGGCACTGAGTACACCTGCGACGACGGGAAGTCCTGCACCGCGGATACCTGCGATGGCAAGGGCGGATGTACATCCAGTCTCATGCCGGGCTACTGCATGATCGATCATGTCTGCTACTCCAACAACCAGTTCAACCCGGACAACATCTGCGAGAAGTGTTCGGCGGGAACATCGACTTCGGAATGGACCCCGGCAGATGGATTCTCATGCGACGACTTTGATTCCTGCACAATGAACACGACCTGCTCAAACGGGGAGTGCGGCGGCGGCACCACGTACTCCTGCGACGATGGCATCCTGTGCACGGTTGACAGTTGCGACGGCTCGGGCGGCTGCAACCCGTCGGTTCTGGCCAATGACGCGTGCTTCATCAACAATATCTGCTACAAGGCGGGCGACGAGAAGCCCGGAGTACCATGCGAGGCCTGCGACCCGTCGCGTAACAAGAATGATTGGACCGACCTCAGCCTGGGGGCCGTCGAGATCTGCAACGGCGTCGACGATGGCTGTGACGGGACCACGGATCCCGAAGGATCGCTCGGCTGTGTTAACTACTACAGGGACAACGACCTCGACGGCGTCGGCCAGACATCGGATTTCAAATGCCTGTGTCAGCCCAACGAAACGTACCGCGCCACGGTTTCGGGCGACTGCGACGACGAAGAACCGCAGGTGTACCAAGGCAGGCAGGAGGTCTGCGACGGACTCGACAACGACTGCGACGGCATCACGGACGCTGAAAACACGCTGGGTTGCCAGGTATTCTTCTACGACGAGGACGGAGATACGTGGGGCATCGACTCGCTCGCGAAGTGCCTTTGCTCTCCAATGGGGCATTTCACAAGCCTGAACTCGGGTGACTGTGACGACACCCGCTCAGCGGTCAACCCGGCGATGGCCGAGGTCTGCAACGCTCTGGACGACGACTGCGACGGCAGAACCGATCCGGCGAACTCTCCCGGTTGCGTCGCCTACTACCTCGATACCGACTCCGACGGTTTCGGCGATGCGACGGTGACCCGCTGCCTGTGCGCTCCGACCACCGAATTCCATGTTCTCAACAGCGACGACTGCAACGACCTGGATGGAATGATCAGTCCAATCGGAACAGAGACGTGCAACGGCATCGACGACGACTGCTCGGGTGTCGAGGACGACGCGCCGCTGACCCAGCTCTGCCCGCACAACCCGGAAGACATCCAGCACGCAACAGTGTCATGCGTCGGTTCGTGCGTGGTCAGCTGCGAGGGCCCGGATCAAGGTTCCGGTCAGGCCGGGTGGTATAACGTGGATAATGATCTGAGAAACGGCTGCGAATGTCCGGGAGATCCGCTCCTGCTTGAAAGTACCTTGTCCAGAGGCGACCCCTACAACCTCGGTCTGCTGACTGATGACCTCGGCGACAAGGTGATTCAAACCGGTAAACTGAATATCGCGGGCCACGAGGAATGGTTTGTGTTTACCGGTGTTGACGGCGACGACTACGACGTCGTTAACAGATGCGACGCATTCAACCTCGATATCCGGATGATCGACAACCCGAATGGTGAGTTCGAATTTGATGTATACCGGCTGATGGAGATCAATGGGGTGCCCACGCTGACGCTCGATTGTGAAGGATCGGACCACTGGCGCTTCTTCGAAGACTTCTACACCACCGATGCCGGCGAGTGTCCGTGCAGCTCGGCCTACGAGACCACATGTGAAGCTCCACCGTTAGCCGAGTGTGTGAGAGTCCACGGTGTCGATTCCGTCAACTACTGTAATGGATGCCCCGGACAGGCCACGGTGGGTTCGCACTCGTGCGGAAACTCGTCCAGGACCATGTACGTCAAGGTTCGACGTACCGAAACAGCCACTCCGACCTGCTCAACGTTCCAATTCGAGGTCTCGAACGGCGTTTACTGAATCGGTCACACTTCATAACAAACAACGAGGCATGAATGCTCACACGGACACTGCTCGAGGTCACGCTCGTCGGAAGCGAGTGGATCCTTTACATTCTGGCGGTACTTTCGGTCGCGTCGATCGCCATCATCGTCGACCGGGCCATCTTCTACGCGTCCAACCGGAAATCATGGGCCAAGCTGACGCGACGAATCGAACCGATGATGCACGCTGGAAAATGGGACGATGTGAAACAGACGGTCGATTCCTGGCCCGGCCCCGAGGCGGAGGTGCTGCGGGCTGCGCTGGAAGGCATTGAACTGGGCGCGGAATCGGCGGACAAGCTGGTGGAATCCGCACTCATGCTGGAGCAGCAAAGGCTGGATCGACGGCTGGCCTTCCTGGGAACGCTCGGTAACAACGCCCCTTTCATTGGACTGTTCGGTACCGTCCTGGGCATCATCAGGGCATTTCACGATCTTTCCGGAAACCTTCAGGGTGGCGCGAACGTGGTCATGGCTGGAATCTCCGAGGCTCTTATCGCGACAGCGGTTGGCCTGTTCGTTGCCATCCCGGCAGTTATCGCCTTCAACTACTTCGGGAAATCCAGTTCGGCTGAACTGAATCGGGCCAGAGCCTCGGTCAATGCGTTGATGGCGATGAAGCTGCCTTCTGTCACAAGACCCGGAAACACCGCCAGACAGCAAACGGAAATGACCATGCACACCGCTGAATGACCTGCCTGTCACAGGATGTTGAGTGTCGATGGGTCGACGCGCCGTCAGGATGGCTTCCCGAATGCCGTCAGAATGCGTTGCGCCGCGCGGTGGCAGTCTTCAATGGAAGGAACCAGCGCGAACCTGACGTGTTCCAGGCCAGGGCTGCTGCCGTCGGCCAGAGGTTCGCCGAGCGCCGGCCCCGGGGTGCAGACCACGGCGACCTCGGAAGTAAGCAGGCGCTTCGCGAACGTCAGACCGTCCATGCCTTCAGGTACCCGCGGCCAGAGATAGAGTGTCGCGTCCGGGTCCGGGATGACGCAACCGACCGCCCTGAGCGCGGGAATCAACACGTCCCGCTTGGCACGGTACAGCTCACGCATCCGCTCGACATGGTCTTCGTCGGCCAATGCGGCGATCGCGCCATCCTGAATGAATGTCGCCGTTCCGGAATCGATGTTCGTTTTCAGCTTCTTGAACAAGGCAACGACACGCTGGTCGCCGCACACCCAGCCAACACGATGGCAGGTCATGTTCGACCGCTTCGAAAGCGACTGGAACACGATAATGCCGTCGCGTCCGAATTCAAGTATCGACCGGGGACGCCGGTTAAACCAGACCTCGGAGTAAGCCTCGTCGGAGCCGATGATAAGCTCGTACTTCTTCGCGAAAGCGATCAGGCGTGGCCAGAAGTCGTCGGTGGGCAACACGCCCGACGGCGAATTCGGGTAATTCACCCAGATGATTCTGGCACGTGAGGCGACCTCGACAGGAATCGCGTCAAGATCAGGTATGAAACCGTTTTCGGCTGTCAACGGGTAGTACCAGGGGATACCGCCCGCGAAAAGGGTACCGCGATTGTAAGGGGGATAACCGGGACTCGGGCAAAGAACCACGTCACCGGGATCGAGCACGGCGTTCGGGAAATTAAAGACAGCCTCTTTTGATCCGATGGTCGCGCAGATCTCGGTGGCCGGATTGAGGCTGACGCCAAAACGCTTCGACATCCACTGCGCGACGGCATCGCGAAAAGCGGCGTCCCCGATGTAACTGGGATATCCCGCCGAAGCCCTCGCGTCGACAGCGACCCTGACCGCGTCCCTGACGACCCGGGGCGTCGCCTCGGTCGGGTCGCCAACGCCGAAGTCGATCGGGTCATAACCACCGGCTTTCAACTCCGATACCATCCGATCAATCTCGGCGAACGGATAACCAGATAATGACTGGATTCTCTTTGATGCCCTGATTTCCATGCCCCTTCACCGATGAAAAGGACGGGCGAATTGTCATTCGC
>CAZNJW010000050.1:0-17880 GCA_964573455.1 uncultured Anaeromyxobacteraceae bacterium
GGGGCCTGCCGGCGCTGAATCCGCTTATTGATACCGCCAAGGAAGGCGACAAGGAATGGAAGAAGGACCCCGTCGATGATCTCCTGGGCCGCTAGGGGGCTTTGTTGAATCAGATCAAGCTGCACCGTGTCGTTGTCGGACCGCTGGACACCAACTGCGTCATCATCGAGGACACCGCGACAAAGGACGCGATAATCGTTGATCCGGGTGGTGACCCGGACGCTATCTCCGAGCGTGTCAGGTTGACGGGCACAAAGCCCGTGATGATCGTCCTGACACACGGCCACGTGGATCACTGCGCCGAGGCCGCTTCAATCGCGTCGATGTACAGCATACCGGTCGCGATCCACAACGACGACGTTGGACTGTTCGGTCAACTGGCTGATCAAATTGAACAATTCATGGGCCCCGTTGCCGCCGCCAGATTCCGGGCCGCGCCACACGCCAGACCTCAGGTGATCCTGAAGGACGGTGATTCCGTAACCTTCGGACATGCCAGCGGTCGGGTGATTCACCTGCCGGGGCACACCATGGGCGGAATCGGGCTGTACTTCGAAGGGACGCCCCCTGTCATCATTCAGGGTGACACGTTGTTTCGAGACGGTTTCGGACGCACCGACCTCTGGGGCGGTTCCTGGGAAGCCCTCAGAAAGACCCTCAGAGACAGGTTGTTCACGCTGCCGCCCGAAACCAGGGTCATCTGCGGTCATGGCGGCGATACCACCATCGGCCGCGAGAAGGCGGCACAATCCTTCTAGCGGCGCGAGGTTTCGCCGATGCTCAACTTCCCCGTATCTCCCTCGAAGAATGCCGCGCTGGCCAGGAGAATGGCCGATCTCGGGATCCTGGAATCGGACCTTGATGAATCATTCACCCACTCCCGGGGCAACGGCGGGCAGAACGTCAACAAGGTTTCGACCTGCGTGGTCCTGACGCACCGTCCGACCGGGCTGGCTGTGAAATGCGACAGCGAGCGCAGCCAGGGACTGAACCGTTACCGTGCCCGGCAGCGTCTGGCCGACCTGATCGACAAGGAAATAAACGGTGTCTCGGCGGTCCGGGTGTCCGAACAGGACAGGATCAGGCGGCGCAAGACCGATCGGCGCAGAAAGGCCGTTTCAAAGACCAGGCGCAACGAAGCGGACAAACTGGACGACAGCGGCGCCGAACCGTCCGGCGACGACCTGGCCGACTGAAGACCCCCAGGGCAGGGAAATTACTCCATCGATACGTGCAGCGGGAATTCGATGATCTGGATGGCGCCCGCGTACGGGGCGACCTTTTTTGAACCCACGGTCGCGCTTACACACGAAACCAGGCGCTTGGAAGCCACCGGCCTGGTATCGACCCTGGACAACGCCACCTTACCCTTGGGCATCATCAGGAATACGACCTTTCCACCCTTGAAGCCCTCGACCTCGGAAAGCTCCCGCTGGAAACAGCGGATCAGGCCAGGTGTGACCTCTGCCTTGAGCTGATCGATATCGGCCTGCGTCAATTCGCGGTCGGAGCCGTAGGACATGTCCATCATGACCGTTTCAACGACACCCGGCGCGTCCCCATCCGAACGCCTCGGTCTGCGCGCGATTCCGTTGCCCGCCGGCTTCGCTGGTTCATCGACCACTGGCCTGAACTGTACCGGAGTGGCCATTCGTTGAGTCATTGCCTCGACGGTCGGGAAAGCAAGGTCGCGAAAGAAAGTCACCGGGTAGCCGCTTGTAGGCAGTTCAGGCTCACGCAGCAGCAGCCACGAGCCCAGGCCGCCCAGGACGACCGCCACCGCGGCGACGACAAGTGGACCGTGACGCCTGCGCCTGGCCTGCGCGATCACCTGGCTGGTGTCGCGTTCCACCTCGGCGGTGTAGGCCGCTGCCCGGTCACGTTCTTCCTTCTGGGCAAGGAATTCCGCGAAGTGCGGCACCTTGCTGACCGGCGCTGATATCTTTGAACGATAGTTGATGATCTCGGATTGTCCGGTCAGCTCGCCGGACTCGATCATCTTTTCGATGTCGCGGACCGAAAAGGGGCCGTAATCCATGCCGTCGCGGTGGAACATCCATCGATCGAGCGAGGCTCTGGTGATAGGTGACATTTCAAACCGCTTTCAATAATTTCGCATGTCGCATTCGGATCGAAAAGGATCCACCTTACCGGTTTGTAGCAGGAATCATGGCGTGTGCCAAGAGTTTCGGGGGAGCAGATGGCCGTGGCCGCGTCCTAAGCCTTGCTGAGCAGCCTGGTCCTCAGGGATTCGGCCACCGAGTTGGCGAAGGCATCGGGATCCGGTGCCGTGCCGGTCCGGTCCTCAACACTCGTGATCGGCTGGCCCTTCACCTTGCACGGGTCGATCAGGGTGAATCCATCCCATCCCCGTCCGGTGTTGACCGCGATCCCGTGCGTCGTGATCCCCTTGCTCAGATGGAATCCGATCGACGCGATCTTGGCGCCGTCTTCCATGTAGACGCCGGGCCGCGATTCGTCCCAGTGTCCGTGCACGCCGCAGGCGTCAAGGCACTCCATGACGGCCGCGCCGGAGGCTTCCAGCAGTTCCGTCACCGAGATCTTCAGGCGGTTCAAGTCCAGGATTGGGTACAGAACCGCCTGCGCCGGGTAGTGGTACGTCGCGCCGCCACCGCGGTCCACGATATGAAAGTCGATCCCGCGCGCGTGAAGGTCGTCCGCCGACAGGTGAACCTCGGCCATGGTTCCGCGGTGTCCCAGCGTCACCACCGGTGTATGCCTGATGGTGATTATGACTCCCGGGACCTCGCCGGCGCGCACCTTGTCCGCGGTCCTGGCCTGAAGGTCGAGGCCGCGATCGTACGGAAGGATGCCGACGTTCAGGATTAGAATTTGATTCGTGGTGTTCATTTGCGGTGGTGGTGCCGACGGCTGGTTACCTTTTCAGGACGCCGCGGCGGTGGAGGTCACTTTTCCGACTCGCTGGGGAGCTGGGAAACGTCGAGCTTCGCCTTGATAAGGTCGCCCAGCGTCTCGGGAGCGTTGGCCTGGGTCTTCAGGAAGGCCTGGTAGTCGCCGCTCTCCTCGGCTTCCTGGAATCTGCGGATCGACAGGCCGATCTTGCGGTCTTCCGGGATCAGGTTGATGACCATGGCCGTGACTTCTTCGCCGACCTTCAGCACCTTGGAAGCGCTGTCCACCTTCTCGTTGCGCAGTTCGGACACGTGAACAAGACCCTCGACCTCGTCTTCCAGTTCGACGATGGCGCCGAAGTCCAGGAGCTTGGACACGGTGCCCTTCACGATCTGGCCGATCGGGTAGCGGTCGCCGACCTTTTCCCACGGGTCGTCCGAGAGCTGCTTGATGCCCAGGGCGAAGCGTTCCTTGTCCGGATCGATGTGCAGAACGACTGCCTCGACCTCGTCACCCTTCTTGTACACATCGGCCGGGTTCTTGATCTTGCGGGACCACGAGATGTCCTGCAGGTGGATCAGGCCGTCGATGCCTTCCTCGATGCCGACGAAAACGCCGAAGCTGGTAACGCTGCGGACCTTGCCGGTCACCTTGGTGCCAACCGGGTACTTCTCACGAAGCAGGTTCCACGGGTTGATCTCGGTTTGCTTCAGACCCAGGGCGATGCGCTTGTTCTTCGCATCGACCTGCAGAACGACTGCCTCGACCTCGTCGCCGACGTTCAGGACCTTGGACGGGTGCTTTACCTTCTTGGTCCAGGACATTTCGGAGACGTGGATCAGACCCTCGACACCGGCTTCCAGCTCGACGAAGGCGCCGTAATCGGCCAGGGACACGACCTTGCCGTGAACGCGGTCATCGACCGAGTAACGGTTGCCGGCGTGCAGCCACGGATCCTCGCTGATCTGCTTCATGCCCAGGGAGACGCGCTCGCTCTCGGGGTCAAACTTCAACACCTTGACGGTGATGCGGTCGCCAACGCTGACCATTTCCGACGGATGGTTGATGCGGCCCCACGACATGTCCGTGATGTGCAGCAGGCCGTCGATTCCGCCGAGGTCGACGAAGCAGCCGTATTCCGTGATATTCATGACCGTGCCGTCCACGACCTGGTTCACTTCCAGGCTGGTCAGCGTGGCCTTCTTCATTTCTTCGCGTTCTTTTTCAAGCAGCGCGCGGCGCGAGAGCACGATGTTGCCGCGGCGGCGGTTGAACTTGATCACCTTGAACCGGAACTTCTGGCCGATGTAGCGATCCAGGCCACGCACCGGGCGCAGATCGATCTGTGAACCGGGCAGGAACGCCTTGACGCCGATATCGACGGTCAGGCCGCCCTTGACCCTGGACAGCACGATGCCTTCCACGACGCCGTCGCGTTCAGCGGCAACAGAGATGTCGTCCCAGATCTTCAGCTTTTCGGCCTTGTCCTTGCTGAGCTCGATCAGTCCGTCACGGTTCTCGCGGCTTTCAACGTACACCTCGGTGACGTCGCCTTCCTTGACCAGGATGTTGCCATCCGGATCCATGAACTCGTGCAGCGGGACATAACCTTCGCTCTTGTACCCGATATCGATCAGGACCCAGTCCTTCTCGATACGCTGGACGGTACCCTTTACGATCTCGCCGTCCCTGACTTCGTGCTGGACAAAATCGTCCAACATTGAGGCGAAGTCCTCTTCGCCCGCCGACTCAACCGGCTTGTTCTCCAGATCTGCCATCAATGGCCTCCCATCTTTTCGGCCCGCCCAATTGGTTAAATTTTTCAGGCACCGCGGGCCTACCCGGCGCGCGCAAGACGCGTCGCGGGCGAGTAGTATATCTTTTGAGTCCAATGGGTCAAGGCCCAGTGACTCGCGGTCCGTGTCGGTGGTGTTGCGCCGGGGCTATTCGAGAGCGAACTGCTTTGAAACGAATGGCTTTTTCAAGACAAGTGGCAAACGCGGTCGAATCGACGTATATTCTCCCAGCGTCCGATTTTCGCGGATGCCGGCTTTGCCAAGGTCTCGATTCCAGGGGTCAGAAGAATGAAGAAAATCGCCAGTCTTGCCGCGCTTCTCGCCGTTTCGGCCTTGATGGTCGCATGCGGTGACAACGAACCGAAAAACGACACGGTCGAGGATACGATCGTGGCGGACATCGTCGACGTGGATGAACACGACGAGGGCGTGCCCGAGGACACCGGCAACGATGTCGAGCAGGACACCAATGTCGGCACGGACGTTGTCGCGGATGTTGGCGACCCCGACGTGATCGAGGACGTCGGCGAACCCGAGATCATCCAGTACGACGGCTTCTACGTGAAGAACGTGAAGGACCCCTACAAGGACGTGCTTCCGAAGGACGTCGACTGGGAGTCCCTGCCGAAGATGCCCGCCGACAAGACCTTCACGACAAGGTACGCGGCCGGCGTGGGCATTGCCTCGATCACGCCTGACTTCGAGATCTACCTGGGTGGGTTCGGAAACTGCATGAACAACGACGCCAAGTGCCGCAAGACCTCGCTGGTGCATGACCCGGTCGAGGCGCGGGCCGTCGCAGTCGCCGACACGCAGTCCAATGAAATCGTGATCTTCGTCGGCATCGACGACGTGGGCATGCTCGACTTCGACGTGGTTGGAGCCCATCGTAACGTCCAGAAGGCCTTGTACGACGAATTCGGAATCTATTTCCCGGGCGCCAACGCCATCCTGTCCTTCAGTCACGCGCATTCGTCCATCGACACGACCGGCATATGGGGCCCGATGGATGGCGACGGCCGCGACGACGAGTATGCCGCGCTGGTTGTCCAGGGCATTGCCGAGGCATGCCGCGCCGCGGTCGCGGACCTCGAGGATATCCAACTCAGCTGGGGTATGACCGACTTCGTGCAGAACTACACCGGCGACCCGGACAACCTCGACAGCAAGCTGCTTGTGATTAAGGGTGAGCGCCCCGGCGAAACCCCCGAAGTGAAGTTCACTATGACCAGGTGGGCGGCGCACCCGACGACGTACAGCGATGAGTACCTGATGATTTCCTCGGACTACCCGGGAACCTTCCGCTTCGCGATGGAACGCGACGTTGGTGGCAAGGCCATATTCCTGAACGGTTCTCTGGGTGATACCTACCCGAACCGTCCAGAAACCTGTGGCCTCGACCAGGAATTCTTCCCCGAAGGCGATCGTCCCGCAGGCCTCGAGGAAGCCACGGGTTACATGAAGGCAACCTGTACGGGTCTGATGGTGGCGGATGCGGCGCGCGGCGTTATGGAAAACCTGACCCCGCTTGCCGAGACCGGTGTCGATGTGATGCACGACATGGTCTTTTTCCACCCGTACAACGACTTCCTCATGTTCGCGCTCCAGCTTGTCCCACTGCCTTTCCCCACCTGCCAGGCGTCCGATGAGGCCTGCAGGATTTACATGCGCTACTCGCTGGTCAAACTCGGCGATCTGTCGTTTGTGACCGCTCCCGGCGAGATGTTCCCGTCGTTCTCCAAGGACCTGACGGACATCATGACCCAGGCGGGACTGTCCAATCCGATGGTAGTGTTCGCCCAGGGCTGGCTTGGATACCTGATGACCGAGGGTCATTTCAACGACTCGTCCCTGACCGAGCTGGACTACAACCGCGGCCTCTGCCCCGGCCCGGATCTTCATCCCAAGTACCTTGAGTCCCTCCGCGCCATGCTCGGTGTCGAAGCAGCCGATTAACCAGCGCCGGTCTTCGATCATTCCCCGTTGCATCGTGATGGTCCCGGCGTACAATCCACGCGTGAGTTTTTCCTGATAGTTAACCAGGGGGAATCGGCATGCCCGACGATACGAAAGATATTGAAGCTGTTGAAACAAATGCCGGCGGGGCCCGCCCGCTGAACTTCATCGAGGAGATCATCGAAGACGACCTGCGGACCGGGAAGAACGATGGCCGCGTTGCCACGCGTTTTCCCCCCGAGCCCAACGGATACCTTCACATCGGGCACGCCAAGGCCATCTGCGTCGATTTCGGAAACGCGCGGAAGTACGGCGGAACGTGCAACCTGCGTTTCGACGACACGAACCCGACGAAGGAAGACGTCGAGTACGTCGACTCCATCAAGGAAGACATCACGTGGCTCGGTTTTCAGTGGGCCGATATGTTCTATGCATCGGACTACTTCGAAAAACTTTACGAATACGCCGAGTTGTTGATCACAAAGGGTCTGGCATACGTCGACGAATCCACGGAAGAGGAACTGCGTGAATTCAAGGGCGATTTCTACCGTAAGGGGCGTCCCACGAAGTATCGTGACCGGCCGGTGTCGGAAAGCCTGGACCTGTTCCGTCGCATGCGCGCCGGTGAGTTCCCGGACGGCGCAATGGTGCTGCGCGCGAAGATCGACCTCGAATCCCAGAACATGAACATGCGCGACCCGACGATGTATCGCATCCGCCGGGCGCATCATCACCGGACCGGCGACAAGTGGTGCATCTACCCGATGTACGACTTCGCGCATCCCCTGTCGGACGCGTCCGAGCGAATCACATATTCGCTCTGCACGCTGGAGTTCGAGTCTCACCGCCCGCTTTACGAATGGTTCATCCAGGCGGTTGGCGCCTATCCGTCGCGTCAGATCGAATTCGCGCGCCTGAATCTGACGTACACAGTCATGTCCAAGCGCAAGCTGCTGGAGCTGGTCCAGAAGAAGCTGGTGGACGGATGGGACGACCCACGCATGCCGACTATCTGCGGATTGCGCCGTCGCGGCTACACCCCGGAATCTATCCGCGCCTTCGCGGATCGGATCGGCGTCGCGAAGAAGGACAGCATGGTCGACCTGGCCCTGCTGGAACATACGGTTCGCGAGGATCTGAACACCCGGGTTCCCAGGTACATGGCCGTGCTGGATCCGCTGAAGGTCGTGATCCAGAACATGGCGGAAAACGAGGTGATCGAGTTCGACGCGCCCCTTTCGCCGGAAGATCCGGCGCTGGGCACCCGGAAGGTCGCGCTTACTCGTGAGATTTTCATCGAACGCGAGGACTTCATGGAGGTGCCGCCGAAGAAGTGGTTCCGCCTCAGCCCCGGTGCTGAAGTCCGTCTGCGCTACGCCTGCCTGTTGAAGTGCGAGTCGGTCGTGAAGGACGCGGATGGTCGCGTGGTTCAGTTGTGTTGCACCTGGGATCCGGAATCGAAGGGCGGGGTCTCGCCTGACGGTCGCAAGGTGAAGGGCACGCTGCACTGGGTATCGGCGTCGCAGGCCGTTCCGGCCGAGGTGCGCCTGTACGACAAGCTGTTCACGATCGAAAACCTTGGCGACATGGCCGAGGGCGCGTCGTACATCGATTATCTGAACCCGGAATCGCTGGTCGTCGTGAATGGCGCGAAGCTGGAACCGGCCATGGCCGGCCTGAAGGCTGGCGACCGTGTGCAGTTCGAGCGTGTCGGATATTTCTGCGTGGACACCCGGGATTCGAAACCTGGCGCGTTGGTCTTCAACCGCACGGTCGGCCTGAAGGATTCGTGGCAGAAGGTCGCCCGCTCCGCAGGGGCGAATGACAATTCTCCCGCCGATTCCGTAAAAACAAATGACAATTCTCCCTCCTCCCCCGTAGGGGCGAATCACATTCGCCCTTCTGGTTCCGCCGCTGCCACCGCGTCCGTTGTCATGCCGGACGACCTGGTCGCGACGCCCATGCGCCCCGAGATGAAGCCGATCTGCGACGAAATCGTCATCGACGACTTCGCGAAGGTCGACCTGCGCGTGGCCATCGTGCGCCACGCCGAACGCGTCCCGGAGGCCGACAAACTGCTGCGCCTGCTTGTGGATCTGGGCGAGGGGCGCCTGCGCCAGATCTTCGCCGGCATCAAGAAGGCTTACGACCCTGCCGACATCATCGGCAAGAAGATCATCGTCGTCGCCAACCTGAAGCCCCGCCAGATGAAGTTCGGCCTTTCCGAAGGCATGCTGCTGGCTGCGGGCGAAGTTCCCGACCTGGGCCTTGCCACCTTCGACCGTGACGTGAAACCCGGCGACCGGATCGGGTGATTCCCTTTAATATCTGATTCGATTACCGAAAGACGACCGTTGTGCGAAGGCATCGAAGGCTGCCCAGGCCTGACTTCTACAGTTGCAGCGACATCACGACGGCGTCCTCGCCGTTGCGATAGTAGTTCTTGCGGACGTATACCGGGACGAATCCCAGCGATCTGTACAGGTTGATGGCCGGGTCGTTAGTTGTGCGGACTTCCAGCACCATTTCCTCGGCACCGCTGGCGCGGGCCTTGTCGATGGCCGCCCGCATCATGGCCCGTCCGATTCCGCGGCCGCGCATGGCCGGGTCCACCGCGATATTGGCCGTGTGTGCCTCGGGTCCCATGAACCAGGTGATCATGTACCCGACTATCCGGCCTTCCCGGTCGCGGGCGATCAGCGGTTCCGAATAGTCGTTGATGATCTCGTGCTCGAACGCCTCGAACGGCCAGGGGTCGTCCGGGAAGCAGACCTGTTCCAGCTTGACGATCGCCGGGATGTCCACCAGCCGCATCGGTTTCAGCGAAATCGCGTCCGTGGTCACTCGCCGATTACCTCGATGAAGGGCAGCACCACCACCTTGTGCTCGGTGATGCGTCTGACGTACGAGCGCAGCGACGAGACCAGTGTGTCCTCGATCACGCGCCTCGACGCGTCCGGGTGCATTTCCTCAAGCTGTTCGATCGCGTACCTGCGGGCCGTGTCCAGCGCCTCTTCGTCCATGAAAGGCACGCCTACCGACGAGAGCTTCAGGCCGATGTCCCATTCGTCGTGGCCGCGAGAAATCTTCAGTGTCGCGGCCATGACGCCGTTCCACGCGATGCGGCGGCGTTCGGACAGGCGCAGTTCGTCCGAGTCCCCGATCATCGGGCCGTCCACGTAGTGGAAGTTCAGGCTGATGTGGTCGGTGATCAGCGCGTCGTGCCTGCCGACCTCGAACTGGTACCCGTTTTCCAGGATGCGTACGTCCTCGACGCCGCACGCCTCGGCGATCTCGCGGTGCGCGACCAGATACCGGTAATCCCCGTGGATCGGCACCATGATTTCGGGTCTGACCGCGCGGATCATTTCTTCCAGTTCATCGCGCTGCGCGTGGCCGGAGCCGTGCACGTTGGCGGTGCGCTCGTGGATGACCTTTGCCCCCAGGCGCACCAGGTTGTTGATCATCTTGAATATGGCCTTTTCGTTGCCGGGGATGATCCTGCTGGAAAACACGACTGTGTCGCCGCGCCTGATCTTGAGGTCCGGGTGGTCGTCCAGAGAAGCCCGCGCCAGCACGGATCGCGGCTCCGCCTGGCTTCCGGTGCACAGGACCAGCAGTTCGTCGTCCGGAACGCGGTCGATGTTGTGTTCGTCGACCAGCCCGGCGGGTGGCTTCATCATGAATGCCCGTTGTGCCGCGTCGTTGTAGATGTCCATGCTGCGCCCGATCATCGCGGTTCTTCGCCCGAACTTCTCGCCGATCTTCACCAGCTCACGCACACGCATGACGTTCGAGGCAAACAGCGACACAATCACGCGTCCGGTCGCCTCGCTGATGACCTTTTCCAGCCCGGCCCGGACTTCGACGTCCGGCTTCGTGCGCCCCGGCACCTGAGCGTTCGTGCTGTCCGACATCAGCACCCGCACGCCCATGTCGCCAAGTTCCTTGAACCGCTTAAGGTCGGTCAGGTGGCCGTCGAACGGCGCGTCGTCGATTCTGAAGTCGCCGGTGTGCACCACCAGCCCGACGGGAGTCTGAATCGCCAGCGCGCAACTGTCCGGGATGCTGTGGCACACCCTGATGAACTCGATTTCAAACGGACCGACGCCTATCACGTCGCCCGCAGCGACCGGATGGATGTCCGGCCTGTGCCCGCGGCCGAAGATTTCGTGCTTGGAGCCGACCAGGTGGTACACGAACGGCGTGGCGTACACCGGCGCGGGACAGACCTGCGTCACGTACTCCAGCGCCCCGATGTGGTCCTCGTGGCCGTGGGTTATGATGTACGCCTTGACCCTGCCGCGGTACTCCGCGACCAGGTCGATGTCCGCCAGCGTCTTTTCCGCCCCGATGGTCGCGGCGTCGCAGAACTGCACGCCGGCGTCGACGACGATCCACTCGTCATCGAACCCCATCAGTGTCATGTTCATTCCGATCTCGCCGAGTCCCCCAAGGGGCAGTATCGTCAGTGTCTTGTTGTCCATCGATGTCTTTTCCGTCTTCCGCTTCCGCAAATCCGCCGTGCCGTTCCCGTAGGGGCGAATGACAATTCGCCCGCTTCCTGCGGGACTTTACCACAAAACCAATTGACAATCCTGCCCGTTCCCGGCATACTCCGTCCGCTTTGGTTCCCAGACCTCTGGGGGTATAGCTCAGTTGGGAGAGCGCTTGAATGGCATTCAAGAGGTCGTCGGTTCGATCCCGTCTACCTCCACCAGAGACCCTTTGATTTCTTTACGCTTTTCGCCCTTCGTTCAATAGAAAATCATCACATTTTTGCCACTGGAAGACGAAATGGAAGACGAAATGACGCCTTTCGCTTGGGGGTGTTATCGTTTCTGGGTGCGAGCCCGCACCACGGTGTAGATACAGAGCAGCAGTACGAACAGAACCCCGCTTCCAGGCCATGCAGGTGCGGTTGAGCCAGAGCATCCGCACCCTGGTGAAGGCTCGGATTCTGTGATGTTGTCGGCCGGGGGTATCGTATCCGTGTGGGTGTCGCGTGTAACATCATGTCCGGTGTCGCCAGCAAGGTCAGGCGTCATGTCATCGCGAACCGTGTCTGTTGCTGGAACATCGCCGCTATCCGTGCCATCGGTGTCGTTGGCGTCAGTCGGTTCAGCGACATCTGGTTCGTCGGCGTCCACAGCATCGACGGGTTCGACGACATCGGGCGTTGGTTCCGGGATCCTGTCCACGCACTGATGGTCCACACAGTCCCTGTGGTCGCCGCATCCGCCGCATGTGCCGCCGCAGCCGTCATCCCCGCAGGATTTGCCGGTACAGTCTTTGGTGCAGGGCGTGAAGTCGCACTCGCGGGGGTATTCGCCGATGGGGTCTTCGTAGACAAAATACTGCACGGATTCATCTGTCTGACCACACACATATCGGGCCTCGGTTGGCTCATATGTTCCGATGGTCAATCCTGGATCTGTTAGTTCAAACGGGGACAAACTGGGTCTCCACACACAATGATCCCATACTTCTCCCAAAGCCGTGCCGCTGAATGGATTGCATTCCCTGGCCCACAGCCTTCCCCCAACACATTCAACCAGCCAGTCCCCAACACAACACCCCCGGTCTCCTACCAATCCGCAGCCGGATTCCGCCAAACAATGGCCTGTTATACACTGCATTCCCGCGCCACAGTTTCCGCAGGATCCGCCACAACCGTCCTCGCCACACTCACGGCCTTCGCAATCGCGAGCGCACTCTTCACACATCCTGGACACGCACCTCTCATTGGCTGCGCATGCGCCGCACGACCCGCCGACCCCATCGTCTCCACACTCCACGGGCTCGGAACAATTGTAATGCTGGGTGTAGTCGCATGCCCTGGGGTATTCCAGATATGGCGATTCCAAGCAGCATCGTTGATCCCAGGTTTCGGGATCAGCACAGTCGGCCATATCGAAATCCGCGGGGCAGAGATGGATATAGTCCGGAAAACAGCCGTAGGCCCAAATCATATTGTCGAATTGGTCTATCTTCGAATCCCATCGGCAGATGGTCCCGGGGCCACAGTTCGTCGTTTCAATTAACATGTTGATGGAAATAGACGCTGGAGTTAAAAGCGTCGTGTCGGTCTCGCAGCATCCAACTTCTGGAACGACCATCGACAGCCCAAGAACGCACACCGACCTCTCCGCGGCCGACGCAAGCTTATCGAGGCATGCATATCCATTCCATTCATCACACATGCCGCAGACTCCCCCGCATCCGTCCGGGCCGCATTCCTTGCCTTCGCAGTCAGCTTCACAAGGTTCGCAGAGGCCGTCGACACACAGCAGGCCGGGGCCACATGTCCCGCAACTGCCGAAGCATCCGTCCCACCCGCACTGCTTACCTTCGCAGTCAACCGCTTCCAGGTTCAGGCCGTACCCTCCGCACTCCTCGCCACAAAGGGCCACACATTCGTAGTCCCAATAACCTGGATATGAACAGCATTCAGGTCGCTTTTCACATACACACGCCTCACACGCACAACAAAGGCAACCGGCGGGACCGATTTCCGCACCAAAACTGGAAACGCACTTGTTGTTGATGCAAACGGAACCACCAGGGCATTCATTTCCACCTCGGCTGCAGTCATTGCTGCCATCCCAGATCCTCTGCGCGGATTGAGCTGGTGGCACGAAAAATCCAATAACACCAAGAACAAACAGCAAAGTGAGGTGACTTTTCATGGTGTCCTCCTACCAGTTGTCGTGAATCTGTATATTGTCAATACCATATGCCCCATATCCGCGAATGCAAAATTCCACCGTGGCGTCTCGAATCCCCGTGGCCTTGTCCCTCAAAAGTGGACACCTCAGTTATGCTGCCACGGCAGCGCCAGAAAGGACAAGCCTTTCGTAATCCACCGGACTCAGGTATCCGTTTGAGGAGTGCCTTCGTTTCCGGTTATAAAACACTTCAATGTACTCATACAGGTCTGGCCGGGCCGCTTCCAGGCTGGCCCAGTGGTTCTGGTAGACCAGTTCACGCTTGATGGTCGAGAAGATGCTCTCGGCGCATGCGTTGTCCCAGCAGTCGCCTTTGCGACTCATGCTCTGCAAGATACCAAAGACCTTTAATTCCTTACGATAGTCCTGACTCGCAAACTGCGAGCCTCGATCGCTGTGCATAATTAGTCCTTTGGGCGGATTGCGCTTGCGCATGGCCATGTAAAGCGATTGCAGCACCAGTTCCGTCCTCATGTGGTCCGCGTACGACCAGCCCACGATTTCGTGGTTAAACAGGTCCTGGATGACCGACAGGTACGTCCAGCCGCGCAGAGTCCGGATGTACGTGATGTCCGTCACCCACACCTTGTTCGGCGCGTCCGGCTTGAAGTTCCGGTTCAGAAGGTTCGGCGCCGGCGGCTCTTTGTGATTCGAGTCCGTCGTGTTCCGCCGTCTGCGCTTCGGACAGCCCACGATGCCGTGTTTTGCCATCAGCTTCGCCACACGCTTGCGACAGATCTTGCGCCCGGCAGCCACCAGATCCGCGTGGATTCTCGGGCTGCCATAGGTTCCTCGACTCGCTTTGTGAGCCGTCTTTATCTCTGCCACCACCACAGCTTCCGCCTCGGCACGCTTCGCCGCCCCGCCACGCTTTAGCCAGGCATAAAAGCCGCTGCGCGAAACATCCAATTCCTTACACATGATGGACACCGAGTAATTAGCCTGCTCCGCACGCATCACTTCGTATGCGTCGTCGTGTCCTTCGCGAAGTAGGCTGCGGTTTTTCTTAAAAAATCCCGCTCCATCTGAAGATGCCTGTTCTCCCGCCGCAGACGCCTTAACTCTTCCCGCTCAGTCGTCGTCAGTTCACCTTCTGGGCCCCGACCTTCGTCGATGTCCGCCTGCTTCACCCATGACCGGAGACTGTTTTCACCGATGTCCAGGTCCCGGGCGATCTGCGCGATGCTCAGACCACTCCGACGCACAAGCCCAACTGCGTCTGCCTTCTCTTCATTCGTAAATACCCTGCGTGCTCTTCTCGACATCCTTCCGCTCCCTCGGGGGACCTTGACATTCTCTCCCCCTTATCTCGGATGTCCATCTTTTGGAGCAGGCTCACCGCCAAATCGGAACGTTGCAGGGCCAGAGTCACTTTGTGGGGATTGTCACCCGAAAGACTGAACAGGAAGTCCTGTCTTGCCTTTGTGCCGTCTACACTGTCATATATTCGAATCAAACCAGCTTCCTGGAAGGCTTCACGCTGCGCACTGGCGTAAATCGAGACATCATAGCCAGGATCAAACCAAGGGGGCACAAACGTGTACAGATCAAAAGTCAGCGTGTGAGCGATGTCTCCTCCAAAACCGAGTCGAGGCAGGATGACACCAATTCCATTCGGATTACCCTCCGGGCACCAGATGGAATCCTTCTTTTTTATGTCTGCTATCACCGCTGCGGAACCTGTCAACAAGTTTGAGACACATGCCGTCCACAATTTAAGCTAACTCCGGTACTGCCGCATCCGGGGATTCCGGAGGCGGGTTAATCCAGGCGATGGTCGGCAAGGCCTGGAGCCGGGGCATTCCTTTCGTAAAGCGTTCCGGGTGGGCCAGCCAGGCGGCCATCGTCACTTCATGCCTGCGTCGTAAGACCTCATTCGGATCACCGTAATGTACCTGCGCCGGAGTCAGCATGGCGATGCCGCTGTGCCGGTGCTCGTTGTTGTACCAGTCAAAGAAATCGCCGCAGAAGGCCCTGGCGTCCTGTATGGACCCGAAATTGCCGGGGAAATCCGGACAGTATTTCAAGGTCTTAAACTGGCTTTCCGAGTACGGATTGTCGTTGGAAACACGCGGCCGGCTGTGCGACTGCGATGCCGAGGTCGGCCAGCAGGTTGGCGACACCTTTTGAGCTCATCGAGGACCCGCGGTCCGCGTGGATGTCCAGTTGGCCGGGCTTGATTCCCTGTTTGTCGCAAGTGGCCGCAATCAAGAGCTTTGCCAGTTCGGTGCTTTCCCGGCTGGCGACCATCCAGCCAACGACGTACCTGGTGAAGATGTCCAGCATCACATACAGATGGTAATAAACCCACTTCATCGGGCCCTTCAGCTTCGTGATGTCCCAGGACCAGACCTGGTTGGGGCCAGTTGCGTGCAACTGAGGCATTTCAAACTTCGGGTGCCAGCTTTGATCGCGGCGTTCGACGACTTCGCCCTCTGCGCCAAGTATGCGGTACATCGAACGCTCGCTGCACAACCACCTACCTTCATCCAGTAACGTGGCAACGACCTCGGCCGGGGCGCGGTCAATGAAGCGTTCGCTGTGTAACTCGCTCAGGATGTAGGCCTTTTCTTCCGGACTCAAGGCCCGGGGCGACGGCTTGCGAGGCTTTGGAATGGGCGCCAGGGCCTTCGGCGCTGGCCGGGCTATCCGATAAAAGGTGGCCCTCGGCAGCCCTATTACACGGCAAGCAGGGGCGATCCCAACCCTCGGTGCCAGTTCCTGTGCCGCCTGGATCATTTCTCGTCTTCCACCGCCGTTTCTGGCGTCTCCTTCGTGCGATTCAGAAGCGACGACAGTTTTTTTTGGATCTCGATTATGAATTCGGCGTCCGCAAGACGCTTCTGCAGACGCTGGTTTTCCTTCTCAAGCTAAATGTTGCGCTGCTTCAGAACCCTGTCCGGGTCCGGTGCCGGACCGCGCTTCCGGGGCTCCAGTCCCTCCAGCATCCCGTCCGCACGCGCCTTCCGCCATTTCTGGATGATGTTGTAATAAAGCCCTTCACGGCGAAGCAGCGCCCCCAGCGTTCCAGGCTCACACGCGTCCGCCTCCGCCAGGATCCGCACCTTGTACGCAGCACTGAACCGACGCCTGCGACCGACCGGCTCCACCTCGGGATCCGGTGCCTGCTTCACGTCCGGATCTGGAACGCTCAGCGGACCTTCCGACTGCTTCTCTTCCTTCAGTTCTCTCGACATCTCTCTCTGCCTGCCTTCCCGTCCTGCTACTCTAAACTATTTCAACGATCTGTCTCACGCTATGTTGGCAGACAGGGGGGGTGCCAACGCATTTTCGGACCGCGGGAAGTCCGTGGAGATCCAGAAATGCTCATGTAGTTGCAAGCAAGAAGGTTCTGTTCATGGTAGTCAACAATTCTGAGAGATCCCCTCATACCGCCGAGTATTGCGGAAAGGCGCTTGTCCAGAGCGGAGTAGGTCAAAAATGACACAGTGGACTGTGCAAACTGCAAACGTCACAGAGCATTTGGGACCTCCCGGTGAATCTGGTTGAAATCGAGACGGTCAAACCGTGCAAACCAGGAGTCCGGTAGCCACCGGACAAGAGAGCGCCCCTTCCAGCCGAGCTGAAAGATGGAATGAGTCTTTTGTTTTGAAGTGTTTGCCTTGAAGGCCATGTGCAGGCCCTTGTGCTCGATATGGAGTCCGATGATTGAGACGAGGAAGTAGGTGGCGACGACGACCAGGAAGAGTCTGTCGAGCCTGTCGGGCTTGTCTTTGAGCTTGTACTGACCGAGGCACCATCCGTACCTTGAATTTTTGGAATCCCGAAAGCATTCCTCGATTGTGAAGCGCCTGGCGTAGAGAGCAACGATATCGTTTGGCGGGAGGTCCAGGTCGGAAAAGAGCAGCCAGGGCTCTTTCTGTTTACGGTCGAAGACAGTGACGAGCCTGACGTCCTCGGGCTTATCGATAGTGGCGAGTACATGACCGTAATCCTTGATGATTCCAGCGGAAAGACTGAGTCTGGCCAAGGCGGTTCTGTCACCGGAAGCGGTGATGACGTGTACGTCGGAGCAGCTTCTGACGACGAAATGAAAACTGAGGCGTTTGAGGTGCCTGATGAGCGAGACGCGCCTGAAGCCACGGTCAAACAACAATATTGTCTCGACGTTTTTCGGGATGATTTCGCGCAGCATGAGCAGGAAAGACTCCTCGAAGGCATTCTGGCTGCGTTTGAGACGCCGGTAGTCGCAAGTGGCCCAGTAGATCGGAATGCCGCGGCGCCTGATGACGACGGATGCGACCAGTACGGGCCACGGCCCAATCTTTGTCCAGTCGATTGCGATCCTGATGGCGGTGCGGGGCCCGACCACAGTGGCAAACAGTGCTTTGCACCAGTCGATGACGACAACGTTATCGTTTCCCAGGAAACGGTCGACGCGCTTGATGGAGTGCTTGAACGAAGTGCTTGAGTGGATGGCGCGGCCAAGCGAAGCGACGCCGGCCTTGCCTGCCACAAGAAGCGCCGCCATCAGAACGGCAAGCGTACGCTGATTCTTTGCATGA
>CAZNJW010000051.1:0-7883 GCA_964573455.1 uncultured Anaeromyxobacteraceae bacterium
TGCAGGCCGCACCGACGGTTCCTCTGGCATCGGCTGGCTGGCACGAATGTTTGCGAAGAGACGCTACAGATCCTCGGGAACCTTGAATGTTTCGGTGTGCACCTTTTCGGGGTCGATGCCGATCATCACCAGTGCATCGCGGATCGCCTCCATCATGCCCGGGGCGCCGCACACCATGAATTGGTCGCCCGGGGGCAATGGCCCGAGGATCCCGGCCAGCATGTCGGCGTCCAGCTTGCCGCAAATCCCGCGATCCTCGACCTCCCCTTCGCTTGTCACATATATCACCCGCAGGCGACCGGCCCACGAGGCGGATATCTGATTCAGTTCATCAGCGTACATCGCGTCGGCCATGGTGCGATTCGCATAGATCAACGTAGCGACGACGTCGCAGTCCGAATCGAGAATCGATCTGATGATCGACACCATTGGGGTGACGCCGCTGCCGCCGGCGATTAACACCAGATGCCGTGGGGACTTGCACCTGGTTGGAACAAACCTGCCGCCCGGACCGCGAATTACCAGACGATCTCCAGGTTTGAGGTGATCATTCATGAAGTTGCTGACCAGACCTCCGGGGCGCCGCTTTACACCAAGACGCAGTCCGCCGCGGAACTCACCGGGTGCATTCGTCGCCGAAAACGTGCGACGCTCGATCACGCCGTTGATCTCCACGCCAACGTTGAAAAACTGCCCCGGTTCGAACTCAAAAGGCAGGCCGCTTTCGTCCCGAAGCACTATCGACACCGCGTCAGGCGTCAGGTGTTCAACGTGTTCAACACGGCAATTCCTTGGTCCGCGCGGCTGCGCGACTGTCGAATCTGCGGTTTCGCCCATCTGGAAGCCCCCTTTCTGGCGCGTCCGGCGCCGGTTCAACTGGATTCTATACGTCAAACGAAAATCTTGAAACGACTTCCAAAGCGCGCGGGGTGATGTAGAATGACCGTGCCTCACGAGTTGCGGTGACTGATATGACAGGGAAGCCGGGAAAAACGGTTCCGACCGGGTTTGGCGACCAGGCAGCCCAGCCAGCCATTGATCGCACGCTTTGCACCGATTGTGGCATGTGTATTGAAGTGTGTTCGTCCGAGACGCTGGTTTCGGTGGCTGGCACGACGACCGTGGTGCCTGACAACGGAATGGGCTGTTTCGCATGCGGACACTGCATGGCCATCTGTCCGTCCGAAGCGATCTCGGTCACTGGGCGCAGGATGTCGCCGGACGACGCGATGCCGATGCCCGACGCAACCGAAATCGCCGGCCCCGAGAGTCTTCACAACCTGATGCTGTCCCGACGATCGATCCGCAGCTTCACGCGCCAGGAAGTCAGTCAGGACGAAATCGATCATATCGTCGAGATGACCGGCACGGCCCCTATGGGAATCGCCCCCTCGGATGTCGAGGTGACCATCATCAATGGGTTCGATCGGGTTCAAGAGCTCGCCGGCGACCTGAACGGCGTCTTCCGAAAATGGCTAAAGCTGTTCAACCCGATGACAATGACGTTTTCACGAATGTTCTGGTCCAAGTCGGAATACGTCGCGTTCAAGGATTTCATCATCCCGATCCTGCGTGAAATCACGCACGCCCGGGACAATGGCCAGGACGCGCTTTTCTACGGAGCTCCCTGCGTCATGCTTTTCCACGTCAACCCTATGTCCGATCCGCTTGACGGAACCATCGCCTGCACATACGCCATGCTGGCCGCGCAGTCACTCGGTCTGGGCACATGCATGATCGGCACGGTCGCTCACGCGATCGACCGGGAAAAGGCACTGAAGGAAAAGTGGAACATTCCGGTCGGAAACAAGATGGCGCTGGCCATGATCGTCGGGCATCCCACTCACCGTTTCCACCGCGTCATCAGCCGCACGCTCGCCGCCGTCAGATTCATGTAGGGGCGAATCACATTCGCCCTTCCCGAGGCCGGCCCGCAACGCCACCTCCGCCAATTGATTCCATACCATCCTTTCGCTAACATCAGGGCCGTCATCCAGATGTTTTCAAAGGGGTCAGTCATGAACCGGTTTTTACTGCGTCTCTGCGTTCCGACGGGGATCGCGGCCCTTCTCCTTCTGACCGTCGCCTGTGACGAATCGGACTGCGAGGTTGACGCCACGTGCGCCGGCGACGTCTTCAGACCCGACGTTCTGACCGCCGACAACGGACAGGATGTCCACGCCGATGTTGTCAGCGATACTTCGCACGACATCACGACCGACGTGGCCGCGGACACCACGGCTGACCTCCCGTCGGATGCCTCGAAGCCGGACTCGACCGCCGCCGGCGAATGCGTCACGGACTACGACTGCGAGGGTTGCGAAAGCTGCATCGATCAGGACGGCTCGAAAAAATGCGTCGACATGACTATCTACGCGGGCGTCCGTCAGTGCTATTCCGACGATGACTGCGCCCCGGACCAGGTCTGTCACTACTATCCGATCGGACGGCCCCAGTGCGGTGGCGGGTGCAAAATGAAGGGGTCGTTCGACCTGCACGAATGGGGAGTGAACGTGGTCACGCTCGACGGCGCGGCGGACATGTCGGCGGTGCCCGAACGATTCTATGGTGCTGTCGTCGCCAAACCGGTCATCTACATCTACTCGACCGATCAATTCGACCTTGACGTCCGCGTGGACTACAAGACCGGCGCGTCCAACGAGACCTGGCCCGTGGTGCCGAACGGGTCGACCGTGGCCTGGGCAGGTCTCCACGTGGGCGGCACTTCCTGCGAAACGACTTCCACGCCTCAACCGGAACTCCTCGGCGATGAGGATGTTCCCCCCCTCGAGATCTACGATCTGCCGAAATGGGTGGTTCCGGACGCCAACTGTATTACGTGGGGCGACACCATCACAAAGCTGCTGTTCTACACTGGACCATTCGGCGACTACCAGCCGCCTGTTACCGCCACCATGTCTGTCGGTGTCGAGCCCGACCAGGCATCGGTTGAGATCACGAACAACCTCGGCGAGGCGATTGGCCCGGTGATCGCGATGTACCGCGTTGCCGAGAGTTCATGCATGGATCCCAGCTACTGCCCGGTCCATACCGCGCGGATCGCCTGGACGGTCATCCAGAACGTGCCGACCGGCGGGCCGACCCGGTTCGAGATGGAACTCCAGGATCTTCACGTCGAGCCTTCCGGACCGGACGACTACCCGTCGGTGCTGCCCCTGCTTCCGAGCGGGTGGAAAGACCTGGGCCCGACCCTTCGCGCCGCTCTGCTGGGGAAGGGGCTGACCAGCGCCGAGGCCGAGGTGTTCATGACCGCATGGACCGAGACGATGTTCGGGCTTCTGGGCGACGATGCCTACTGGTACTACCCGACATACAAAAACGGTGGTTCTCTGATCTACCTGTGGCCGGACACGCGCACGGCCGACATGCTTCCAATGACGACTGTTCCGACGCCCGCGTCATACGCCCGCGCCATCGTTGAATACCAGCAGGTTCCGGTCGATCTCCCGGTGGAATAGCCATTTCCAGGCCAGGGGTACCCGGTCAAATCGGTGACGAGACGAACAACATGGCGCTACCGGCCGCTCCCATGGTCCACTCGGTGGAAGAGACGCCATCCTGAACGACGACGTTCAGAACGCGATCGATCCAGTCCGGCGTGAAGATGGTCGCCATCCCGTTGTCGTCCGGCTGCATGCACTGGCCCATGTCGGCTTCCCAGTCGACCGGGTCGCACTTGTCGGGGGTCATGAAACTCATGTCATCGACGTACGGTACCATGGCTCCAATCAACAACGAGTAGTCCCCGTCCCGAAGCAGAGCCACATTGGCGGCAATCCCCGCTTTTACACCATCAACACTGTTGTCCGAAACGCGAACCCATGTGGCGGGAAAACCTTCGGCGAAAACAATGTGTCTGTCGATTCCACCCAGGACCGCGACATGATAGCCACGCGAAAGAAGAGCCTCGTAGAGCTTCAAGGACTGGGCGTTGCCGCCGATCCCCTGGTACTGGGCGCCTTTGCGGTAGATCGGACTGACAGGCTCGCCCTTGCTGGCCTCCCACGCATCGATGTCCTGCTGGTTGGCGCCTGGCTGGCTGACAGCCCACCGCACGTTCCAGATCTCCATCGCCTCGAACGAACGAATATCCCACGGGAACAGAATGCCGGTGGTATACGGATGGTTGATCGATCGCAGCGCGCCCTGTGCCGCGGCGGCATCGAACCCGTCCTGTCGGTCGCGTCTTCGGAAGCCACGTCATCAGTCCTGATGTCGTCCAGGTCGTTTTCGACGACATCGTCAGGCTGGACATCAGGCGTCAAGACCGTATCGTGACGTCCGTCATCGGTCACCAGGACATCGCCGCTGTCGGAGACGTCTCCACCCGAGCCGCACCCCCATGCCCCTGCTGCAAAAAGCAGCACCACAACCATGAAAAATCCTGGATAAACAGAGCCTTCTCATCACACCCCCGTCATTTCCAGACAATCGACATCCCACCGGACAATCATGTACGACATTGAATCAACCGCAGAATATATACGGTGACAAAATCCGTTTCCAGCCAATTCGGATTTTCTTGCATGGCAACTGGGGCTGCTCTACTATTTGCTCGCGTTAAGGAGAAGCCAGGATGACCGAAGTTTTCGATATTGCCGCGACATCCCGTGGATCCGGGACTTTCCTGCTGGTGATCAGCGCCGTTATCGCGCTGGCGACTGTCGGCGTGTTCGGATACATCGGCGTGACGATGAATCACATGTTCATCCAGACCGACCTGGACACGGTCAAGGTCAGAATCCCGATGTATACCCGTACCATCAAAAAGACCGACATACTTGTGGAACAGGTCAGGGTTGTTGACATGACCAGTTCCAACGCGCCACGCCTCGGGATGCGCACGAACGGAATCGGCATGCCGGGCCTGCTGGGCGGTTGGTTCCGTCTTCAAGGGGGCGGCAAGGTACTGGCGGCGATCACCGACCGAACCAGGGTCGTGGTGATTCCGACGTCGCTCGGATACGACATCATGGCAAGCGTGAAGAATCCGGACGCACTTATAGCTGCCCTGCGCAGGCGCTGATCGGCTGGCTGACGCCACGAAAATCCCGGGGCGGCGACAACACCGATGCCATCAGAACGGCAATTCATATATAATCGACTCCTCACTCGTTCACCTAACGGCAGTTCCAGATGAAAGGCATCTCCACCCTGTTTCTATTGCTGACCCTTTCCTTGACCGCCGGCTGCGCCGAAGAACAGGAAACCGACTACTACAGGGCGGTGTTGTGGCCCTCAACGCACCAGATCGATGAATCCAACGTCTGGCAGATCATCTCGATCGACCAGGACGGAACATTCCTGTTCCAGAAAAACAGCGTGATCGCGGCGGAACTGGCGCCCGGTCACGTGCTTCTCGCCGGCGAAACGTCCCTGACACCACGTGGCGTGCTGCGGCGTGTGGTCTCGATCACCGAAACGTCGGACGGCATCCAGGTCGGGACGGAACAGGCGATGCTGCAGCAGGCGTTCAAGAGCCTGCACACCAGATTCACCCGACAGGCAGTCGTGACCGCGGACGACGTCATCTGGGATGTGGCGCCCGGCGCCAGGCTGCTCGACAGCACTGAAACCAGGCCGACGCCGACCGCCATGACGCGCCGGCTTTCCGAGTCGAACGATCCCGGCGCGCGTGCGCTTGTCCCGCGTGAATCCGGCTCGCACCAGTTCGGCCCCCTCTCTCTCGATTACTACCCGTTCAACGGAGACAACGACGACTCCTCCTGGGAAGACCAGATCCATGTGACCGCCACGTTCGGAGGCAGCATCGAGTACCAGTTCGGTATCGACTTCGACTGGCCCGATCTGGGCGACGTGCTTGGCGGCGACCCGCTTCCCGAGATCACGGTCGGCTTCTACGTCGGCGCCCAGGCCGATGCCGCCATCGACGTGGAAGGAATGGCGAAGTATTCGTTCGAGCGCAAGGACACGCTGGGACACGCTTATCTGGGCAGCTTCTGGATCGGTCCACTCTTCTTCACCGTCAACGCAGATCTTCTGTCGATTCTGGAAGGCGGCGCGTCCAGCCGGTTCATCATGCACACCGGGGCCGGTGCCTCGTTCGAGACCGGCGCGCAGTACTCGACGGACGGTGGCGGCAAGCTGACCCCGCCGACTTTCGACTCGTACTTCGACCCGCCCGAGGTCACATCAACCGAATCGGCTTACCTGAAGGCTTCCATCGGGCCGCGGCTGCGCCTTGCCCTATACGACATTTTCGGACCGCATGTAACCGTCTACGCGTTCGCCGAACTGGCCGCGAACAGCGATGCGGATCCCTGCTGGGACCTTCGCGCCGGTGTCTACGGCGACATCGGCATCGACCTTACCCTCTGGGGCCAGACGATCGCCGAATGGAGCAAGGAATTCGACATCTGGGACACATCGATCGTGAACGGTGAGTGTGTTCCGGACCCGAACGCGCCACCCGTTCCAGACCTGATCGATCCGACATTCACTCCTTGGTCGATCCGCCTTGTCGACACAGCCGGGGCCTGGGACCTCGACCGCGACTTCATGACCATTGAGCCGCTGGTGGACGGACACTGGCTGGTTTCCGGAAGCGGCACCAAGGGGCTGTCAAAAGTCACCGCCGATGGACAGGTACTGTGGTCGCGACGCTACGTCAGGCCTGACGCCACACTGCCGGTTCCACAGCCTGTCAATCGGGCCGTGCAGGCGCTGGATCTCGGTTTGATGGCTGCCATGTCCGATCCGGTCATGCTCGCGCGGCTGGACGCTGACGGGGGCGTGATGCGTGCCTGGCGCCTCGATATTCAGAACCAGCCCGTGGTCGGAATACAGGCCATCCTGCCGGCCGAGGACGGTACCTTCTACGTCGGTGCTCCTTTCAATCCCACGGACGGCGGCCCGTCCGACGCGATGGTCTTCCGGGTCGACGACGACGGAAACGTTCTCTGGGCCCGCCGCTGGGGTCAGGAAACAATCACCGAATGGGTCACGTCAATAGTCTTCATCGACGATGACATCGTCGTCATCGGGCAGTCATTCGGTCTCGATCAGGACCCGCCGGGCCAGTCCTGGGCGATGCGCCTTGGTCCAGACGGTTCCACAAAGTGGATCAGGACAATCAGGGGGCTCGGCGATACCGAGGCGGTCAGACTGCGACGCGCGCACACGTCCATGAACGGCGATGTGATCGCGGGCGGCTCATACGGACTGGGTGGTCCCGACGTCATGCTGGTCAAGATTAAACCGGACGGCACGTTGGGGTGGGTGACCGGCAACTTCGGGGGCGATCTTGGCCTGGATCTGACCGACTTTTTCCAGCTCTCGGATGGCGGCTACCTGATGGCTGGCACCTGGTGGACTGGAGGCACCGACTCGATGTGGGTCGCCAGGACAGACTCGGTCGGAACCATCTCCTGGCTGCACAAGTTCGCGGACGGCGTCGAGGACGGATCGCCATCAATCGTCCTCACCGGTGAAGGCGGAGCGATGATGGCCGGCTACACCGAACGCGGCGTTGACCACAACAGCGCATGGATCACCAGAATTCCGGTCAAGACCGGCACACTCCCCCTGGACCCGGCCACGGCGTCCATAACCTCCGAACCGGTTCGCGAGGCCTCGAACCTTGAGCTCGAGTTCGCCGACGCGACAGTCCTTCCGGCTGAACTCAATCTTGTCCTGATACCCGAATCCCTTGTATCGACATCCGCGATGCCGACAATCGATCGTATCGACATGTGACCATAATCCTGAACGCGCTTCATGACTGCTCAAACGCCACGGCAACGACGCTTGCATTTCCGACATTCTTTCATAAACTCGCACCAGCCTTTCCGGCCCTCCCGAACTCCAGGAGCACTGACATGAACCGCCGTATCCTTTGTTTC
>CAZNJW010000051.1:7983-9938 GCA_964573455.1 uncultured Anaeromyxobacteraceae bacterium
GACGTCGCCGAAGCCCTCGACACCGCCATTCCTCCGCCCGACGACACCTGGAACGCGAACAACATCAGGCTGGATGCCGCGGAACCTGTCGAACCAGTGGTTCTTCCCGAAGGGATCCGTGTCAAAGTCGGCGCGTACAATCTTTATGGATACAACTGGGCCGCGCCCGAACACTTCGGTGCCTTCATCAAGGAACTGGATCCGGATCTGATGGCACTGGTCGAAAGCGACAGCGACAAACTCAGCTCAACGGCGGCCGAGGCCGGATACGAACACTACTGCTCGAGCGGTGGACGTTCGCTGATGTCGAAGACACCCCTTGCCGAATGCACCACGATCGACCTCGTCGATGACCGTTCGCTCCTAAGGACCGAGACCGAGATCGGCGGCGTGACCTTCGCGGTCTACGTCTTCCATATCAGCTGGAACATCGCCGGCAACCGTCAGACGCGTCAGTTCATCGACGAGGTATTCACCTCCGAGACGCGCAGTCACGTGATCATCGTGGGCGACTTCAACGATGAGCACCTCAGCCGCCAGATCGATATCCTCGGCGAGCAGCTCGCCGACGCGTTCACCGTCTGGGGCTTGTACCCCGGCGAGCGGATCACCTGGCCGTCACAGGGATTCGACGACACCGAGGGCGCGCAGACAATCGACCTGATCATGTTCAGGAAAACCCTTCTGCCGATCGTTCTGGGTGTGGACGCCGTGAACATGTCGCCCGTGCTGAGCGACCACAAGCCGGTCTGGGCGGAACTCCTTTTTCCGCTCGACGACACTCCCTTCGACGACTCCCTCACTACCGCCAGAATGGATCCGAACCGGGTCTTCGACGGCAACGATGGCGACAGTCTGCCGAACCTGCTGACGAACCCGGGGGCCGAGGACGGTTTGAACGGCTGGACGGCCACGGGCGGCGCGGTCGCGACCGATTCCAGATTCGGGTGTTTACCGCTTGACGGCTCGTCATTCTTCGCCGGCCTGCCCCCGAAACAGGAACAGGATGTGGCCTTCAGCAGCCTCGTTCAGTCAGTCGACCTTACCGGTTTCAAAGAAAGCATCGCGGCCGGAACCGCGTGGTTGAATGTCCGGGCCAACATGGTCACATGCCCGTTCCTGCTCACCGAAGGCGACATCGTGACGAACCGGGTCGAAAGATACGACGACGCGGAAACGGTCGTCACCTTCAAAGACGCCGGCGGGGCCGTGCTGGACCGCCGATTTTCGGGCAGAAGGGACACGCTGAAGTGGTTCCCCTGGGCCGCCAGGATACCGATCCCGCCGCGGTCCGTTTCTGTCGATGTGGCGCTGGTGTTCAACAAGCGCCTGGACTACGTCGGCGGTATCGACTCCGCCGTCGACAACGTCTATGTCTCGGTGTCGAATGGCCCCGCGCACCATATTCTGGGTGGAAACCTGATTGACTTCGGCCTGGATGAAAAGACGCTGGACGGCGCGGACGGACATGGCGTCTCCAACGATGGATGGATGGCCCGCGAAACCGGCGTGTCGATTGGATTCAACTTCTTTCCTCCGGTCAGTGTGTCGGGTCGGAATTACCTGTTCGCCGGCGACCCGAACTACTGGGCCCCACTCGATGCCCCGGCCCTGTTGTCTGAACAGGTTGACATCGGTGACTATCGTGACGCGTGCGGTTGCAGCGGCCTGGCGATCAGGTGGGGCGGATGGACCAGAACCAACTCCGCCGAGGGCGCGCTGGTCACAACGTCGCTGCAGCTCCTGACATCTGACGGTCAAGTCTGGAACGAGATCGAGGGCGCCACGACCTTCGAGTCCGAGTGGGTGTATCAGGAACACTTGACGATGATTCCGCGCGGCATAGCCTCGGTGCGACTGGTCATGCGCGCGGATGTCCCGGTCTTCGACGGCTTCCTGGGAGTCAACGAGAGTGAGTTACAGGACGACGCCGCCTTCGCGGACGAGATGTTCGT
>CAZNJW010000051.1:10038-17673 GCA_964573455.1 uncultured Anaeromyxobacteraceae bacterium
TACAAACGACGAATGTAATTCCAAACGGCGAATGTAATTCGCCGCTACGGGGCGGCGTCCGGGGCGATTGAAATTCGCCCTTACAAACGACGAATGTAATTCCAAACGGCGAATGTAATTCGCCGCTACGGGGCGGCGTCCGGGGCGATTGAAATTCGCCGCCACGAGGCCTGGTTCCGCGTAGGGGCGAATGACAATTCGCCCTTCTGGCAGGCAAAATCTGCGGCACGGGCGCACCCGGCATCCGTTGCCAACGACGCGTCATGGCGCTAGAATCCTCTTGTCTAATCCTGTCTGCCAGACAGGAGCGGGGGACCCACTACCGGACACCGACGTACGGTGTTCCGGCCCGGGGCGAAGCGCGTTCATGCGCGGGACACCTTCGGTCCCAGCCCGTCAGCTAACCCCGTAGACGTCGAAGGAGCGGCAAGCCCAATCACCGTTCACGGCCGCGGCCCGGTCTCCAATCCGACCATTATCGAACGCACGGTGGCTCTTCTGATGGGAAAGCCGCGAAACCTGCGCGAAAAGGGTCTGTTTCAGAAAATCGCTCTTATCCCGCTTCTAGCCTGGGTGGGGCTCGGCGCCGACGGTCTCTCGTCGTCGTCTTACGGTCCCCAGGAATCGTTCAGAGCGCTTGGGGAGCACTGGTACCTGGCGGTCGCGCTCGCGGTGGCAACAGTCATCACGATCTCGGTTATCAGTCTGGCCTATGCACGAATCATCACCCGGTTCCCCGGCGGTGGCGGCGGATACGTGGTCGCCAATAACCTGCTCGGACCACACGCCGGCGTCCTGGCCGGCTCGGCCCTGACGATCGACTATGTACTCACTGTCACGGTGTCGATCGCGGCAGCCGGCGACGCCCTCTTCTCATTTCTGGCCCAGGCATGGACAGGCGGCAAGTTTCCCTTCGAGATCGCCCTGATCCTTGTGCTGATTACACTCAACGCGCGCGGTTTGAAAGAGGCCATCACACCGCTCGTGCCCATATTCATACTGTTCATAATCACGCACGTCGCCCTGATCGGCGGAGCAATAATCCTTCACGTCACCGACATTCCGCGGGTCGAGCGTGATGTCGCCCAGGGATTCCGGGACGGCTGGTCGTCGGCGCCCAGGCCGGTTTCATCGGCGGCCCGCGCATCCTGGCGAACATGTCGATGGACGGCTGGGTTCCCAAGCGTTTCGGGGCACTCTCGACAAGACTGACATCCGGTCAGGGAATCCTGGTAATCGGCGTGGCCTCGGTGGTTGCACTTCTGTACACGCGCGGCGATGTGACGTCGCTGGTCGTGATGTACGCGATCAACGTCTTCCTGACATTCTCCCTGTCGATGGCGGGCATGCTGAAGGACGCTCTGATGCCTGTTGAGGGTGTCAGGCGCCGACCGGGAGACATCGCTCTGTTCTTCGCTGGATTGATGATCTGCCTGTCCATCCTGACCATCACGACCTGGGAAAAACGTCACGACGCCGGATGGCTCACGATAGGAGTCACGATGGCACTGACCCTCTCCTGTTACGCGGTCAGGGCACACTATCGCAAACTTGGCAGGATGATCGCCAGCCTGGACGGATTGATCCCGCCGCTTCCGGACGAACCCGACTCCCAGCCAGCAGACCAGGGACGCGACGGAAGGACGGCCGTCATACTGGTCGGACGCTACGGCGGACTGGGCGTGAATACGACCATGGACGTCATCAGGCACTTCCCTGGCGTGTTCCGGCGATTCGTCTTCGTGTCCGCTGGCATCGTGGACGCATCGGCGATGCAGTACGGCGTCGAGACCGATCAGGTTCTGAAGAGGACGCGGGAAGACTGCCGCCGCTATGTGGACATGGCTTCCCGCTTCAGGATTCCGGCGCGCTACAGGACCGCGGTGACCACGAACGTCAACGATGAACTGGAAAAGATGTGCGTTCAAATTCGGGACGATTTTGACGAAGTCACCTTCTTCGCCGGTCAGCTCGTGTTCGCGCGTCCGCGCTGGTACCACCACTGGCTCCACAACAACACCGCCTTCGACCTTCAGAACAGGCTTCTCATGGCCGGCTGCACACTGGTGATCGTTCCACGCCTGGTTTCGTTGGTCCATGATCTCGCTTCCCTTGATGGGGTTCACCGAAAACAACGAAAGACGAATTAATTCAACACGAATAAAAATTAGGACTTTATTTGTCCGATTTGTGTGGTATAACCCTTCGTGCTGGCTTTTAAGTCCTATGGAGGGCAATCATGGACATGTTCTGCTACCAGTGTGAACAGACAAGCAAGGGAACGGGATGCACCGTCGCGGGCGTGTGCGGCAAGGACGCCGTCACGGCCAGGCTCCAGGATCTTCTGGTCTACGAAAGCAAGGAAATCAGCTTCTACGCGAACAAGGCGCGCCAGATGAAACTTGGCTCGCCCGAAGTGGATCGTTTCCTTGTCGAGGCCCTGTTCACCACCGTAACGAACGTCAACTTCGCTTCCGACTCCCTGGTTGCCCGCATTCACCGCGGCGCCGACATCCTCGATCTCGCCCGCGAGATGGTGGCCGACGCCGCCATGGCGAGCGGCGTCGAACCGGAGAAGCTGGATCGTGAGATTCCCGATTTCCGTGGAAACCAGGACGAACTTCTGGCACTGGCGATTAAAATCGGCGTTCGCGAGAGGATGCAGAACCGTGGTCCCGACGCGACCGGACTCGAAGAACTGATCACCTACGGCCTGAAGGGAATGTGCGCTTACCTGGACCATGCGATGGTTCAGGGTCGCGCGTCCGAGAATGCGGCCGCCTTCCTGATCTCCGCTCTGGCATCCCTGCTGGAACCCCAGTCGGCCGAAGCGCTGACCGCCCTGGCTCTCAAGGTCGGCGAGGTCAACCTGGAAGTGATGGGCCTGCTTTCCGAGGCCAACACCGGCAACTACGGACATCCGGTCCCGACGAAGGTCCGCGTGACGCCGCTCAAGGGAAAGGCCATCGTCGTCTCCGGACACGATCTGCCCGACCTGGAAGCCCTGCTCAAGCAGACCGAGGGCAAGGGAATCAATATCTACACGCACGGCGAAATGCTTCCCTGCCACGGCTACCCGAAGCTCAAGAAATACAAGCATCTGGTCGGCAATTACGGCGGCGCGTGGCAGGATCAGCGCAAGGAATTCGACGAGTTCCCCGGCGCCATCCTGATGACCACGAACTGCATTCAGAAGCCGCGTGATTCCTACATCGATCGTATCTTCACGACCGGCCTGGTCCAGTTCCCGGGCGTCGTTCACGTTACCCGTGACGACTTCGGCCCGGTGATCGAGGCCGCTCTGAAGGCTCCTGGATTCGAGGCTGACGGTCCGGACAAGGAAATCATCGTCGGTTTCGGCCACAACGCGGTTCTCGGCGTGGCCGGCACGGTCATCGAGGCGGTCAAGTCCGGCGCGATCAGGCACTTCTTCCTGATCGGCGGCTGCGACGGCGCCAAGCCCGGTCGCAACTACTACACCGAATTCGCCGAGAAGGCACCGAAGGACACGGTCATCCTGACGCTGGCGTGCGGCAAGTATCGTTTCAACAAACTCGACTTCGGCGATATCGGTGGCATTCCGCGACTGCTCGACGTCGGTCAGTGCAACGACTCATACTCGGCCGTTCAGATCGCGGTGGCGCTGGCCAACGCCTTCGGCACGGACGTCAACGGCCTGCCGCTGACCTTCATCCTCTCGTGGTACGAACAGAAGGCCGTCGCGGTCCTTCTGACCCTGCTGCACCTGGGCATCAAGAACATCAAGCTCGGGCCGACCCTGCCGGCTTTCGTGACCCCGGCGGTTCTGGACGTCCTGGTCAAGGCCTTCGCCATCGGCCCGACCACCACGGTCGACGCCGACCTTCAGGCCGCCCTGGGCGCCCCGGTCAACTGACCCCTCTGCCCGCCCGCTTTCATGTCCGGACCCGACTTATGACATCCCCGCCGTTGCCACATACCGGATTGGCGGTGGACTGCGACTTTGCGATGTGATATCTCATCCTCTGTCTGGCTGGGGATGGCGGGTCATGATCGATAAGCCCGACCGCGACAACTTCGAACAATGGAACGCCGAAATGGCGCGGAAGTATGACCCCGACGCCTACCATCACCACCCCAGTCCTCTTGTCAGGTTCGTCGAGAGACGCCGCGTCAGGACCATCCTCAAGTTTCTGACGCCGACCGAGGGAACCGAGGTACTCGAGGTAGGCTGCGGCGCCGGAAACGTACTCGAACAGATCCGCGGCGCCAGACTGTTCGGCGTGGACATCTGTGACGAGATGCTGGGCAAGGCTCGCGACCGGCTGGGCGCCCGGGCCACCCTGGTCAAGTCGGACGCTGCGGCGCTGCCCTTTTCCGATGGACGCTTCTGCCGCGTCTACTGCACCGAGGTTCTGGAACACGTGCTGGACCCGCGCGCGGTCATGGTCGAGATTCGGCGGGTTCTGGCGCCGGACGGAATCGCGGTCGTCTCGGTCCCGAACGAAGCCATGATCAATCGATTCAAGGACATTGCTCTCGGCAACCCCGTGGGTCGGCGCCTGCTGCGCGAAGGCAGCAATGGTTACCACGCGTCGCCGCGGATGGACGACGAGTGGCACCTGCACGCCTTCGACGCGAACATGCTGCGCCAGGTTTGTTCCGGCATCTTCGACATTCAGGAAATCGCCGCCATTCCCTTTCCTGGTCTGCCCGCGCGTTTTGTCGCCAGACTTACCCCGCGCTGAGACTTTCCCGCACATCGCGTGACAAGGCTTGTTGACCGGGGCCGATCCGGGATCTAGACTGACGCCGTCATGACGGAGGACTGCGATGTGGGCCTTCCTGGTCGCGCTCGCGCTGCTTTGCGCGGGATACTTCCTTTATGGCAGGTTCGTCTCCAGCGCGGTCCGACCTGACCCCGCCGCCGTCACGCCTGCCTATTCCTGCGGCGACGGCCTCGACTACGTGCCGATGCCGACGTGGCGTATCTTTCTGATCCAGCTTCTGAACATCGCGGGCCTCGGTCCGGTGTTCGGGGCCATCATGGGCGCGGTCTGGGGTCCGCAGGTCTTCCTGTGGGTCGTATTCGGCTGCATCCTGGGCGGAGCCGTTCACGATCTCCTGGGCGGCGCGATGTCCATCAGGAATCGGGGCGCCAGTCTGCCCGAGTTGATCGGGATCTATCTGGGCAACGTTCCACGACACTTCGCCACCATTTTCATCCTGATTTTGATGGTTCTGGTGGGATGCGTGTTCGTCAAGGGTCCCGCCGAACTGATTATCGGACTGCTTCCTGCCGACATGGTCGGCGGATGGCTCGATTCGTCGTTCGGACTGGATACGACCGCCACGCTGGGCACATCGTGGCACGGAAACACGATCTGGCTGTGGATCGTGATGGCGTTCATCTTCATGTATTACGTCCTTGCCACGATGTTGCCGATCGACAAGCTCATCGGCCGCATCTACCCGATCTTCGGGGCCATCCTGCTTATCATGGTCGGCGGGCTGCTGTGGGCAATCCTGTCCGGTCGTTTCGAACTGGTGCCGTTCACCATCGAAAACCTTCACCCGAAGGGCACGCCCACCTGGCCAACCATCTTCGTCACGGTCAGTTGCGGCGCGGTCTCGGGGTTTCACGCCACGCAGAGCCCGCTGATGGCCCGCTGCCTGAAGAGCGAGACCAGGATGCGCGCCGTTTTCTACGGGGCGATGATCGTCGAGGGCGTGATCGCGCTTGTGTGGGCGGCAGCGGCGTCCGGATACTACGGCGGCATCGCCGGCCTGACTTTGGCGCTCGGGCCTTCCAACAACCCCGCCCCCATCGTCATGGAAGTCTGCAGGGGCACCATGGGAACGGTCGGTGGAGTGCTGGCCGTGATCGGAGTCATCGTGCTGCCGATCACGTCCGGGGACACGGCATTCAGGGCGGGACGACTGATCGCGGCCGACTACCTGAACCTGCCCCAGAAAAAGGTTGTCAACCGATACATCATCGCCATGCCCCTCTTCGCGATCGCCCTGGCCCTGAACTTCATCCCGTTCGGGATCATCTGGAAATACTTCGGGTGGGCGAATCAGACACTGGCCGCGCTGACCCTGTGGGCGGCGGCGGCCTTCCTGGCCAGACGAGGCAACCTTTGGTGGATCGCGGCGGTGCCCGCCCTGTTCATGACGGTGATGACGATCACGTTCCTGCTGGCCACACCGGATCTCAGCCACGCCAGCATCGGAATCGTCCCATCGACCATCATCGGCGGGGCGTTCGGTCTGGGCGCCAGCGTGTTGTTTGTCGCGATGCTGCCGCGGATGCGCAAGAAAGGCGTCAGCGACGGTTCCCGCTGAAGAAAAATCTGAAATCCCTGACCAGTTGCCCCGGATCACGCAGGATCTCCACCGGGCTCATCCTGAGCGACGCCTCGGTCGAACCGGCCGAAAGACATGCCCGATCGCAGGAAGCGGCGCGCGAGCGCAGGGCTGCCATGCCCGGCCCGCGCCACGCCGACACCAGGCCGCCATCCCTGACGTTGACCATCGGTTCCATCATCTCGTAACAGGGAAAAAGGTTGCCGTACGGGTCGATGTTGCCAAACATGTACCCTGCCCAGCACTTCCAGTCACGCGGCTCGGCCTGGTATGTCCCGGCAAGCTCGACGAAACGTGCCGAACTGGTGTGGAGTCCATACCGCCGGGCCCGGTGTCGGGCCGCCACAATCGCGTCCCGCACAAGCGACTGGTTCCCTGGATCCAGCGGGATCACTCCTGAATCGGCGTACCGGAAGCGATGCTCCTGATTCTGATGAAGTGGCAGAAACTTGATCGAGTTCACGCCCAGATCGACGGCCAGGTCCACCATGTCGCCCAGCCGATCCAGATTATGGGCTCCGACAACGCAGTTGATGCCGACGCTGATCATCGGGCGTCCCTGCCTTATCAGACGACAGGCGCGCGTCACGCCCGCATGGCTGCCAGGACCTCGAACACGGTCGTTCGTCACGGGTTCCGGATGGTCCAGACTGAAGATGAACGCCACGTCGGAACCGTCCGGGATCCCTTCGACCGTGGACTCATCGATGAATGTCCCGTTGCTGTCTATATGAACCTGGAGTCCCAGCGTCCGCGCGAACGCGATGATCTCGACCATGTCGTCACGAAAGAACGGCTCGCCTCCGCCGAACGAGACGATCCTGGTGTGCAGTTCCCTGCTCTCGCGAAGGATTCCCTTCAACTCATCGGTCGAAAGCTCGGAGCCCATGTCAGGGTAGTGGCCGGGATAACCGCAATAGGAGCATCTCAGATTGCAGCGGCGGGTCACCTCGATCATCAGGATTGGCATGGACATCGGCACCCTGCCGGTCAATCTGGACCAATGCAGATCCACATATTCCAGGCCTAGAATCCCGACGCTGACGACCGAACTGAAAAAGGACATCGATTCAGGCGAGCCCCCTTGACGCCGCGCCTGATTAGACCCTCTGACGCCCCCGGTGTCAACGCGGACGGATTCCGGCGTAGGGGCGAACCGCCTGCGCCAGGGTTCCTGCGTAGGGGCGAATGACAATTCGCCCAACCACGACAAACAATTCGCCCTTTCCGGACGGCGAATGTGATTCGCCGCTACACGGACGTTTTCCGGCGTAGGGGCGAATGACA
>CAZNJW010000052.1:0-17664 GCA_964573455.1 uncultured Anaeromyxobacteraceae bacterium
CCTCCACATCATGAACATTAACGGGTCACCATGCGAAGCCCGGGCACCATCGGTTTACAGGCTTGACCGGCCCCGAAGCAACTTAACCCTTTAGACATTTAAGTCAAGTATCTTGGAGCTTACGCGGCAGGCTTTGAACAACCTTGCCACGACGCGGAAGGTGCCGATTCATTGAAAAAGGCGGCGATTTCTGTTACCTGTCTTTCCAGCTTCGACGCGGAGGTTCATGGTGGGTTTTCTATCCAGACTTTTTGGACGCGATGATGATAACGGTGGCGAAGGGACGACGCCTGTCAAAAAGGTGTCGCCGCAGATCGCCAGGCTGATCAAGAAGGTGGAAAACAAGTACGGCCAGGCGCAGGACAGGCAGATCGCTATAGATCAGCTCGCGCAGGTCGGCACCGCCGAAGCCGCCGCGGGCCTGCTGAAGCGATTCTCGTTCAGGATCGAGCAGACCATCGGCGACGAGGAAGAAAAGCAGTCGGTATGCAACCACCTGGTGGCGCTCGGACCAACCGCGGTCGAGCCGATTCTCGACTACCTGCGCGACGAAAACGCGCCCTACTGGCCGACCAAGGCCTTGAGGCACATCGTCGGAGACGATCAGACGGTGGCTTACCTGCTGGGCATCATCCGAACGATGGACGCCATCTTCGACCGGGACATCAACAGGAAGATCGAGCTGGTTTCCAACCTGTGCGAGTTCGATCATCCTGACGTTGTTGCCGCCCTGTTCGAATTCGCCCGTGACGAAAACGAGGAGATCCGCGTGCGGACGGTCGAGGCGATGGCTCGAATCGGCAATGAGGAACTGTGCGAGGTAATGGTCGATCGACTGATGGAAGACAGCGAGACCAGGCGCATGAAGCTGGCCATACTGAACCTGCTTGTCGACAGAAAGTGGAAGGTCAAATCCAGGAAAGAGGAGATTCGCAAGATCCTGCCCGAGGCATACTGGATCGACGACGTGGGCACCATCAGATCCAGATAGACGTTTCAGTGAACCCTTGCAGCACCCTCGGCGGCCTTCATCACGGAAGAATCGATCGCGCCCCTGACCTGAGCCGAATTCAATTTTGAATCACCCTCGACCAGCACCGCGAACGACATGGCTCGCCCGTCTGGAAGATCAACCCATCCTGCCAGGGAGATCGCCACGTCAAGCGTTCCCGTCTTGGCATGTACCCTGCCCTTGTACGTCTCGCCACGGAAGCGCCCCTGAAGCGTGCCGTCCAGTCCGCCAACCGGAAGCGCCCTGGCAATCACGGGCCTGACGTCCTTGCTGGCAAGAATCCAGTCGACCAGCGCAACTACCGCGGCCGCGCTGACCTTGTTGGCGCCGTACAGCCCGGATCCGTTCGTGAATCTGCACGACCCGACCGGGACCTTAACATCCTCGTTCAGAAATCCCATCAACGCGGCCGCCCCTTCCCCGAAGCCGACCTGCCCGCGCGCGGATCTGGCTCCGACAAGACGCAGGACACTCTCGGCAACCGGATTGATGCTGTCCTTGAGCATGGGGACAAGGATGTCGGCCAACTTGGGCGACATGACGAAGCAGATGCGCTCGGCGCCGACCGGGATGTTGCCGCGGACGGGCACGGTGGCCTTCACCGACACGCCTCGCTTCTTCAGGGACTCGATGAATGCCGAGGCGGCGTTCCATGCCGGATTGTCGACCCGGAACGTTCTGCCGACCCCCTTTGCCGGGTTGCTGCGCCCGCTGACCGTGACCACCAGCCGTCCGTCCTTGTCGTTCGAGGTCGCGATACGCAAAGGGTCGCGACGGCGCTGCGCAGTGCCCTCCTTGCCGGACGACGAGGCACGGGCGCTGTTGACGACCCTGATGTAATCCGAGGAAGGGGTCACCTTGACGACCGGGGCTTCGCCCGGGGCCGCCCTCGCGACCGAAACCGTTATGGCGTTGCGGTTGACCTGCAGACCGGCCACCGAAGCGCGATAGGCCGACGACGTATCCTTCTGACCATACGCTGGCGGCAAGTCCGAGCGATCGAACGGTCCCGTCGAAAATACCAGTCTGGTGAACGGCCCCTTCGAGACGCCGGCCACGCATGAAGCCAGTTGGTCGAGTTCCCGGACGGTCAGTTCCGGGTCGCCCGATCCCTCGACATAGAGGGACCCGTCGCCCGCAGTGAACACCGAGGTTCTGAAGCGGCGATCAGCCCCAATCCGTTCGGTTGCGATCGCGGCGGTAAACAGCTTCGTGACCGAAGCGGGGTTCAACAGAAGATCGGGACTGAGGGTGGCTATTGGCTTGCCATCGACCGAAAAATAGGCGCCGACGCGCATTCCGGACGCCTGCAGTGCTTCAAGCGCAGGCAGGGCATGCTGTGCCACGGCAACCCGTGACGACAGCAAAATACACGCCAGCAGAAGCGCGACGATTATCGGGGATTGACGGTTCATTCACTGGCAACGTCTTCAGGGTCGTACACGCAACGGAAACCAACCGATGGAGAGGAATTCGCCTTGCTGAGCTGACGGCCACGGAACGCTACCGTGGTTTCGCACGTGCGGCTTACGTCCGTGCCGTAATTTCCGCCCTTGATCACCCGCTCGCCGACACTGGATGTATCAACAAGGGAGTCCATCTGAACCGGTTCGGAATATGCAATACAAATCGGCAGACCGAAGGCTCCGGATTCGTCCTCGCACTGGACGAAACAATCAGGGTTCGATTCGCAGGCATCACACTTGGTGTAACAGTCCGCCTTGCATGTCTCATCGGTTGCTGCGCAGGCCCAGCAATCGCATTGAGGAGGCAGCTCCTGGTCACACGTCACTTTTTCGAAATAGCGGCCCGCCGTCCACTCGGCCACGTTTCCAACCAGGTCGAACACCCTGGGTCCACCTTCATATTCTGCGACGAAATCGTCCGTGGAAGTTCCGACCGCGGCGGGTCTTACCACGCTGGTACAGAACTTAACGTTGATCTTGGCCGGCTTTGATCCGCACGTCTTAATCCTTGCGTAGTTGACGCGATCGGACGGGACGAAACGCTTGGGCATCTCGATGGTGGACGGGCCACCGGCAACGCGCTCCCACTCGAACTCGGTCGGGAGTCGACCTCCGACGAAGTCGCAATACTTCTGAGCCATGTCCAGCGTCACGTTCACGACCGGGTAGTTGTCGTACAGCGGATTTCCGTAGTAGACCTCACCGGTGGTGAAGTTGTTGTATTCCGGGAGATCGCAGTTTCCCATCTGGACGCAGTAGTCATACTGCTTGTTGGTGACCTCGTGCGCATCGACCAGAAAATCCGGAATCAACACGTCAACTATCGGCCAGACCCGGGGCAAATTGGTCAACGTATCGCTGCAGGTGCGTTCGGGCACGTCACCATCGAAACACATGGTCTCGGTACCAAACGGAAAGACTCCTCCGGTGATCGGCACCATATCGGTCGGCGGCGGAGGGTCGATTCCGACCACACAGCCGGTTGCGACAATCAGGACAAAGGCCGTCGTGAAAGCAAAAAGTCGCATCATCATCCCCCTAAAACGTCGCAACCGCGCCGATACCGACCGAATCCTGCCCGAAGGCTGGAACGATTGTTACCGATGGCTTGACCTGTTCGATTCGGTCTTCCGGTTTGATTTCGAGCGGCTTCCGGGCGACTTCCCAGATCAGGAGTCCCAGCCCCAGGGCCGCCAGCCCCGCGCCCACACCATAGCCGGCGTAGACCATCGACTTGTAGGTCTCGAACGGAGGCGCGTCGACCGCGTTCGGGGCAACGACGTTGTACATGCCTTTGTCCTTGTAACCGTCGTTGATGTAGTAGCGTCCCCACGCCGAAGCGCCGACCACACCCGCGCCGATAATCATCGACGTGATTCCCAGCGAGCCGCGCCATGAGAAGGTCTTGCGCGCCAGGTGGATGCTGACCGCCACCTCGATGACCTGGTCAGCCATGACCTCGACGATAGCAGCGTACTGCGTGTAATCGTCCTTCTCGACCATCACCTGATGACGTCCCGGTTTCGCCTCGAAAGGCTGCAGCATCGGGGTCACGCCGACGACGTTGCCGTCGATGTGAATCCTGGCGCCACGCACGTTGGCAGTGACCAGGATTCCGCCGCTGATCCTTTCCTGTGTCATCGAGAACGTGAAGCGCGACGGATCGCGCGACCGGATCTCGAAGTCGCGCTCAATGGACTGATAACCCTCCATCCGAATCAACAGGGTATGCTTGCCCTCGACCAGGTGAATCACCATCGGGGTCTGTCCATTCAGGACGTCCGCGCCGTCGATGTATACCTCGGCGCCACGCGGGTCGGAATCGATAGTGACCTCGGGCAGGGCCAGGTAAGACTTTTCAGCCAGCAACGCTATCGTCTGTTCCGTGTCCTTTTGATCCGGAGCCGGAGCGCCGGTCTGTTCCTGATGAAGCCTGAGATACTCGCGATAGGCATCCGCGGCCATGTCGTATTCGGCCTCTTTTTCGTAGGCCTTGGCAAGATTGAAGTAGATGACGGGATGCTTGTAGAGTTCAAGAGCGGCCCTGAACTTCACGATGGCCTGGGCGTACTGTCCCTCGGTGTAGAAGGCGCTGCCCTCGCCTGCCAAGTCACGGGCGCGGGAGATATCGTCGTCGGAGGGACCCTGGTCGCCGGCAACGGCGCCTTCTGCCGCAGGCGTTTCCGTCTGGGGAGGCTGCTCGGCAGGCGGGGACGCGGAATCCGCGTCTTCCGGCGCCGCGACTGGAATTTCGACATCGACGGCGGGGACTGGCTGGTCGGGCTCAGACTCCTGGGCGGATACTTGAGCGGCTACGCAGACAGACGCAGCGACAACCAGAAACCCCGCGAAATATCGAATCTTCATCTTCACAACCCCCGAAGGTCCATTCGAGTTGGATACGCCCAATTCTAGGAGGCTGAGGGTGCCGGTGTCAATTTGGGCGCGATAATTGCAGTCGTGTTGCATAATCGAGCGTGGAAACGGCTGGGGGTACAGCTTGAAGTATAGAACGCTTGGCTCGACCGGTTTCGAGGTCTCGGTGGTTTCGTTTGGAACGTGGACGATCGGCGGGGCCGACTGGGGACGCGTTGACGACAGGGACTCTATAAAAGCGATGAGGCGGGCATTCGAACTGGGTGTAAACCTGTTCGACACGGCCCCGATATACGGTAACGGACACGCCGAGACGCTGGTCGGGCAGGCGCTGGCCGACGTCCGCGACCAGGTGTTCATCGCGACAAAATGCGGCCCCTGGGAAGACGAACAGGGCCGCTTGCGCCTGGATCTGTCGCCGGATGGGATCAGGGGTCAGGTGGAAGCCAGCCTGCGAAGACTTGGCACGGACAGGATTGACCTGCTTCAGGTTCACTGGAACGACACCATGTGGCCGATAGACGAAACGATGCGCACACTGTCCGATCTCGTTCTGACCGGCAAGGTCAGGGCGTTCGGCGTCTCGAATTTCAACCCGGCCGAACTTGAACAGGCGGTCGCCGGTGGATGCGCGACACTTCAGTCGCCGTACAGTCTGCTGAACATCGATGTCGAACGCGAATTGCTTCCTGCTTGTGTCAGGCACGGCCTGGGGTTTCTGGCGTACGAACCGCTCGGGCGCGGACTGCTGGGCGGCAGGTACACCGCCGCTACCAGGTTCGAACCATCGGATATCAGATCCAGCGACCCAAGGTTCCGGGGACGGGAGTTCCTGGATAACCTGGGCAGGGTCGAGGCCCTCAGGAGCGCGGTCCAGATGCACGGCATGGATACAGCTACGGCTGCCATCGCCTGGGTCTGTGGACAGAGCGGGGTCACAACGGCGATCTGCGGCGCCAGAAACGCGACTCAGGCCGCCGCTAACGCGCGGGCCGGAGACGTGCTGATGGCTCCCGGTCTGACAGCGAAGCTGGGAAAGATATTTTCCTGAGTCAACGGTGTTCGGATTCCGATTCCCCGGAACCGGCGTCCGGTTCACCACCGCGCCCGCGTCCGGCGCGCCTGACCAGCATCCAGGTTCCCTCGATCGGACCCATCAGCAGGTAGGTCATCACCAGAATCGCAAGCACATAGCTTGTCTTGAAGCGGATCGCCAGGAAGATAAGCGTGGCCGCGGCGAGAACGATGAGCACCCTGAGCCACAGTCCGATGCGCACATGCTTGAAGTTACGGTACGGAACGTTGCTGATCATCAGAAAACTGGTCGCGAGCATCACGAACGACATCAGGCCGATCTTGTCGGCGCCGTTCACGTTGAGATCCTGCATCGACCAGATGATGGTAACCACGACGGCGGCACCGCCCGGGATCGGCAGACCTTGAAAATAGTTGGCCCTGCGTCCCTTCCCGGACGACGTCACGTTGAACCTTGCGAGTCGCATGATGCCGCACGCGACATACACGAAAACGATGAGCAGGCCTGGAAATCCGCGTCCATCGCCGATGGACTTCAACGAAAAGGCCCAGGCAAGCAGCGCCGGCGCCACGCCGAACGATATGGCATCCGCAAGGGAGTCGAGTTGTATCCCGAACCTGGTCGCGGTGCCGGTCATACGCGCGACACGGCCATCAAAGGAATCTGCCACCATGGCCAGCAGGATGCAGATAGCCGCTCCGGTGAAGTCGGATTCCCCGCCCATCATCGTCAGCGTCATCGCCACCAATCCGAACAGCACGCTGGCCAGCGTGAACAGGTTTGGGAGTATGTATTTGGCATTTCTCAGGTCCATACGGGCGAATTGTAACACAAGGAATGCGGGTCGCGACGCAAATCGGCAATGTTCGACGCGTTGCGCTAATCTATCGATCTATCGGCCAGAAGTTGAGGTTCTGTGGTGCAAGTCCAGGGATGCGCTCGGGCGCGGTGAACATGCCTGCGCCGTCCGAACTGAACGTGATGCTCTCGCCCTGAATCTCGAACACCGGCTCCCTGACGAAATTCGGGAGCGGGCAGGACGGTGCCGACAGCATGTCCCGAACGGACATTCCCGCGGTCCTGAAAAACAGAAGGCCGTTGTTCCGATCACCGGCCGGGGTGTCCTCTCCGCCATAATTCCTTATGGCCAGCATGGTGCCGTCCGGCGACATGTCCGCCCCGGTCACGAGGCCGATTGGAACGTGAGCGATCAACGCGGCCCGCAGTCTGGTTCCTTTTGGAGTGCCCGCCATGGCCGATGCGCTGACACGGTAGACCCCGGCAGTCCGCAGCCTCTGTTCCTTAGCTACGAAGTACATGTCGCCGGTCCATCTGTCCACGAAGAAAGCCTCACAGTCATGTCTGCCGTCGAGGTATACGACATCGAAGTAAACGACATCCTTTATGTCTCCTGACACAAGGATTTCCGGTTCGCGGATCACGAAGACGCGAACAAAGTGTCTGGCGAGGGCGTTGTCGCCAGCGTCGGCTATGAATATCGCATCGCCGCCGAAGCCGGCGAACGGACCGATCGAAATGTCTTCCCAATCCACGGCCGGCAACACGCGCCCCGGACCACGGCTGGGCCATCCGACCATGTCACGGTTGACGGTGAATTCGACCGAGTCGAGCGCCGTGCCCTCGCCTGTGAATGGCTCCGGTACCGGGATCGCCACGATCCTCGCAACGTCCCCCGAGTCGTTGTGTCCCCACAGCACTCCCGGATGCCTGATGCTGGCGGCAAGCCCGGACACTTCGTTGAGCGGGGTCGAATCAAGAACTCCGACCACAAAGCGGGTGTCGAAAGGAGGACAACGCAACGGTGGATCCACCGCGTCACCGGCATCGACGTCGACGGTTGCGTCCACCGACACGTCCCCGATCGTCGCTTCGTCGAAGCAGAGATCCCGACAGAATGTGTCGGAAACCGAATCGAAATCCTCGATGTCATCAAAGGCAAGATCCGTCTTCGGTGCATCGACGCCTGTATCCAGCGAGGCGTCGACCATCGTGTCGGTCGGGTGGCCGGTGCCACCGCCGCATCCACCAGAAGCAGGAAGACCAAGAACGACAAAAAGAAACAGCGACATGGATACCGAAGAAAACCGAGACATCGTCTACACCATCATGCCGGCTGTTCAGGGTCCCATGACTGGGTGAACGGGTCCACCCTGCGAAGCGAAAGACTGTTGAACGCGAATCTGAGCTTGCGAACCGTGCCCATGTCGTTCGCCTGTGTCTCGTGAAGTCTGGTCGCGTAGACCATGAAATCGACACAGGACATCACGTCCGTCGCCTTTACCGTGGCGTCAAAGACCTCGGACACGGGCCCAGGGTCGGCAGCACCAGCCAACCTGAGAAGCCAGAAACGGTTCAGAAGGAAATAGGTTCTCTCGACTTTGTGAGGCGCTTCGCCTGCAAAGGCCGGATCGGCCGCAAGCCTTACCGCGTTGAACGCAAGACGCGAGGTGAGCTGATGCTCCGGATGACCGGTCGCGCCATAGGTAGGCTCGAAAGTCAGAACCAGGTCCGGCTTGAAAGAGCGGATCTGGCCGACCAAGTAGTCCATCGGGTCGCGGTGTTGTTTCCACATATCGTGAAGGACATGGCGCTTCGGGAAGGATTCCACCGGAAGCGGCGCGTTGAAATAGCTCTCCATGGCCAGTCCGCCACGGTAAAGATCGGCGACCTTCCGCATCTCGCCCGCCCTGACCGTCGCGAGATCAGGCTCGCACCCCTGCGGACGACAACACTCGCCACCGTCGCCGCGGGTCATCAGGACAAACTGGAGAGGATTGCCGTAGTGAATTGAGGCTCTTGCCAGTATGGATCCAGAGAAACACTCATCATCCGGGTGCGCGGCGATCCACATGACGCGGGCGCCCTCGGCCATGAACGCGTCAAGCCCTTTCGATTCGGGCCGGCCATCGGCACCCAGCTGCGGACGCCCGCGGGCGACCGTGGAACCAAGAAGCGTCGGGGCCACGGCAACCGCCGCGCCGGCCATCAATCCTTTGGTGATGAAAGACCTGCGATCCATGAAGCCCCCTTTCTGCTCAAATACTCTTCACAAGATGCTCGACAACGATCTTGACCCCGATCGCGACGAGCACGACACCGCCAACGATCTCCATCCTGGTGCCAAACGCGCAACCCAGTCGCCGCCCGGAAACAAAACCGACCGCCGTGAAAGCCGCGCAGACCAGGCCAATGATGATCGCCGGAACGACTATCGGCGACCCGGTAAGGCCAAAGGTGACTCCGACGGCAAGCGCGTCGATACTAGTGGCGATCGCCAGCATCAACAGGACGACACCCCTTGTGGGATCTCGACGGGGCGCCGTCTCGCAGGAATCACCCCGAAATCCCTCATAAATCATTTTCGCACCGATACCGGCCAGCAGCACCAGCGCGATCCAGTGGTCGAAACTGGCCAGCGCCCCAGCGAGGCTCTTTCCACCGAACCAGCCAATCACCGGCATCACAGCCTGGAAAAGACCGAACGCCCCGGCCATCCGCATGACCTGGCCGGGCCGGGCCCTATCCTTCAGGCTGCATCCGGTCCCGAGCGAAACCGCGAAGGCGTCCATCGCAAGCCCGACGGCGATGAGCAGGACGGTCACGTACCACATTCGAATCCACCCCGGAGAGACGGCGACGAGAACCGGGGTCATTGTCGTTTCCATGTGTTGACAGGTCAAGCCCTTCGGCAGGCGCAGGATCAGGGTCAGGTTCCGGCGTAGGGGCGAATGACAATTCGCCCCTCTGCGACGTAGACAGGGTCAGGGACAAGGTCAGAGATCGGGGATGGGCGGGTCACCGGCCAGAAATATATCCCCCTCGTCGATCTCGACGTCGGTGGCGTCGGGATCAATCGCGTCTGGATCAATCGCGTCGGAATCCATGGCGTCGACGTTCGGGGTGTCCCAGCCTCCGACATCATAGGGCGCTATGCCCATCAATTCCGGAAATCCATAGTCTGGCGAAAGAACGTCATCCTTGACCTCGGGTTGAACATAGATGTCGGGCATCGTGTCGACGACGCCCATCACGTCGGGCACCTGGAGCACGTCCCCCTCGACAACGTCGAGGTCTACAATACCGGTGGTATCGGATCCGCAGCCCGCCGCCCCGCCGATGATGACGGCGCCCGATCCAGCCAGGACGGACCACTTGCCGGCCTTCATGGCCAGTTCAAAAATGCTGGGATACTTGCGATCACCCATTTCACACCTGAAAGGTTTGTGAACCGTACGATGGTACCGATTGACAAGACCTGATTCAAGGGCGACGACAGAGTGCCGGGGGACAGAAAAGCTGTCAGTCGGCGTCCTCGACAACATCAGCCACCGGTTCGACCCCGGCCGCGCGCGCCACGTTCCACGAACCTGTGTCGCGATCCCACGTCAGGTCGTATCTCGATTCGGCATCGTCGTCCGGAAACGCCGCCAGGATCGCGGCCGCCGAGTCTGTCGTGGGCATCGCCGGTTCCGAGGCTGGCGCCTGATATCCTTTACAGGTCCGGTTCGTGACGCAGGCGCAGCGGTTCTGAACCCTGCATTCACCGCTGGTCGTATCCAGGACGAGCATGTCGGGGTCGGCTGCATCGCCTGTCGTCCAGGCCGTGGACCAACCGGACAGGCCCGAGTCGTCGTTCCTGCCGTCCCTGGTTATCCCGACCCCAACCATCGTGCCGGCCCAGACGCGTTCAACACCGAACCCGGCCCGCGCCACATCGTCCAGAAGTTCGAGTGCCTCGACTGCCGTGACATTTCCGACCAGCGGATGAAGATAGCAGCGATCAACCAGGCCGGGCCGATCCGGGTCGGCACACTTCACGGGTTCGATGACCCCCTCCCCCAGCGCATCAAATGGCACGTCACCCAGACTGGAACTGCAGGACACATGTGAAACAGACAACGCAACGATCATCGGCAGCAGGCTGACAGCAAAAAACCGTTTCATCGATCCCTCCAGCGGATCCCGGCCAGACAATGCGTCCGGTTCCGTGGCGCGATGGTATCAGATCCGGACACGTTTCACAGCGGCCGGATCAGTGCCCGAGCCGGAGCTCCATCCCCACCGTCAAGTCGCAGCGGCAGACACATGATTTCGCATCGACCCCAGGGCGCGTCGTTCAATGCCAGGCCTTCGATCACGGTCACCGTGTTCGTCAGAAGTATCCTGTGAACCCGGTCTCCTTCCTCGTCCGGACCACCGATGGACAGGCCGTCGATGCCTACCGCACGGACTCCGGCGGCGACCAGTTCCTCGGCGGCTCCCGGTGTCAGACGACAGAAGTCCGGGTCGAAAGGCAGCGTCCACCACTCCTGTTCACTGTTGTCCGTCTTGATCAGCAGCATCTCCCCACGCTCGGGACTGTGCTGAAGAATCTCGCGCGCCCCGATCCGCTTGACGCCACGTATGCCAATCACCCTTGCCCGACCAGTCAGCGACTCGATCGGAACGTGAGCCACGTCGATGCCCCTGTCAACATAGTGCAACGGCGCGTCCACATGGGTTCCGGCGTGCGCGGACATCGAAATCCGCGACACGTTGCACGCGTCACCGGCCTCCATCGAAGCGAACCGGGACAGCAGAACCTCGGGATCGCCAGGCCACACCGTCATCCCCGGCCCAACCGGCACTGAGATATCGATCCATCTCTGCGTCATTCACCGCCCCCCCTTGATACGTCCCGAAGCCCCTTCATCGTCAATGATATACGACTGCGCCGCGCGTCGACCTCTTTGACCTTCACCACGACCTTCTGACCGGTCCTGACAACATCGGACGGGTTTCTTACGAAGGAATCGGACAACTCCGATACATGCACCAGTCCGTCCTGATGAACACCGATGTCAACAAAGGCCCCGAATGCCGCCACGTTCGTGACGATGCCCTCGAGCACCATGCCGACCTCCAGATCCTGGATCTCACGAACGTCGTCCTTGAACGCCGGAGCCTCGAATGAACTTCGCGGGTCGCGCCCGGGACGCGTCAGTTCGGCGGCGATATCGACCAGGGTTGGCATTCCAAGGCGATCGACGGCATCGTCGTTGCCTTCGTCGACGTACCTGGACAGATTGATATTGGAAACAAGCTCAGCGTTTCCGACCAGCTCAGCGACCGAGCGACCGAGGTCGCGGGCCATTGCCGCCACCACCCCGTACCTTTCCGGATGCACGGCCGACGAATCAAGCGGGTTTCGCGCATCCCGGATACGCAGAAAGCCGGCGCACTGCGTGAAGGTCGCCGGCCCAAGCCGCGGAACCTTCAGAAGCTGCGAACGCTGCGCAAACGGTCCGGCGGTCTCGCGCCACACGACGATCGCTTTCGAAAGAGCCGGCCCGATTCCCGCGACCCTCGACAGAAGCGGCGCGCTTGCCGTGTTCAGATCGACCCCGACCGCGTTGACGCAGTCCTCGACGACTTCATCCAGGCGCGCGGCCAGCAGCGCCGGGTCGACGTCGTGCTGATACTGTCCCACGCCCAGGGACCGCGGTTCGACCTTCACCAGTTCGGCAAGAGGGTCCTGCAGACGACGCGCGATCGAGATCGCACCCCGCACCGTCAGGTCCAAATCGGGGAACTCCTCGCGCGCAACGTCGGATGCTGAGTACACGCTCGCGCCGGATTCGCTGACAGGGACGACCATGACGTCGCCCATGCCCGCGCCGGTCAGCGCCTTCCTGGCGAAGGCGGCGGCCTCGCGTCCCCAGGTGCCGTTGCCAACCGCCACGGCGGCGGCCGACACGCGCTTTACCATCCGCAGCAGTTCAGCTCCGGCCTGGGTCGGATTCCGATCGGGAAAAATCAGTGTCGATTCCACGAACGCGCCGGTCGCGGCCACTGCCGCAACCTTGCATCCCGTCCTGATTCCGGGATCGATGCCCACGACCGCCTTCGCGCCGTAGGGCGGAGACATCAACAGGTCCTTCAGGTTCCCGGCGAAAATCTCCGACGCCTCGCGTTCGCAGTGTCCTCCAAGCAGTCCAAAAACCTCGGTCTCCATCGCGGGGAACAGAAGCCTGCGATAGGCGTCCACACACGCGGTTTCAAGTTGCCCTGACCACGGAGAACGTCGGTTGAGACGCGCCAGTGTCAAGATCCTGGACATGATCACGGGTTCGTCCACGCCCAGGGTCATCTTCAGCACGCCCTCGTTCGCGCCGCGGCGTATTGCCAGAAACCGGTGCGACGGGATGGATACGACGGCCTGCGAAAATTCGTAGTACTGCTCGTATGGAGTCGGCTCGCCGGCGGCCTTGACCTTCGGGGCGACCCTGGAAAACACCTTTCCCGAATCCAGCATCACCTTTCTGGCGTACTGACGGACCTCGGGAGAATCGGACACGGCTTCGGCCACGATATCCCGCGCACCGGCCAGTGCCGCCTCGACGTCCTCGACGCCCTTTTCCAGATTCACGAAGGCGACCGCCTCTGCAGCGGGTTCGCCAGTCATCGGCTGGGCCAGGATCCTTTCGGCAAGCGGCTTGAGTCCCCGCTCGACAGCCATCGAGGCACGGGTCCGTCGCTTCGGTCTGTAAGGCTGATAGACATCCTCAAGCCTGGCCCTGGTATCGGCGGACATCACCGTCGCCCTGAGATCGTCGGTCAACAGGCCGCGCTCGGCCAGTGACTCCAGGATCGACTTCCTGCGACTGTCGAAATCGGCAATGTCCCCGGCCAGCTTGAGGATGGCGCGTACCTGCACCTCGTCCATACCACCGGTCGCCTCGCGTCGGTATCGGGCTATGAAAGGAACCGTGGCGCCGTCGGCATCCAGCGCCAGGACCGCGGCCACGGACGCCTCCGAAATGCCGGATGCAACGGCCACGCGAGCATGGATTGATTCGGACAGATTGTCGGGATTCATCAGGTTACTCCGGGAAGCCACGAAACGGGGCGGACGGTCACTCCTCGCACCAGCAGTTGTCGTTTCCAATCTGCTCGTTGTAACCACAGTCGCCAGCGTACCCCGAGAAACCGGCCATGACGCAAACGCGTTCGCAAGACGCCTTGCACTCGTAACCTGAATCGTCGCAGTACAGATAAAGCGAGTCGCCCTCGCAGCTCATCTCCCACTCAAGACAAAGCTCCTCCTCGTCGCATTCTTCGACGCCCCCGACCTCATCGCAGCCGAAAGAAAGCAGCGCAACGGCCGCAAAGATCACGAATACCAGTTTACGCATCAGAGACTCCCAAAAAAATTCAGGATGCAAATGTAACCTTTTTCCGTGGATGGACACAACTGCGTGAAGGACTTTCCGCGGCATGCGGGGCCTTGACTATGATAAATTACGCATCGGAACCGTTTTTGAATTTCCTGTCGCGGAGTGGTCGATGAGCGGGGACGTAAACGAGCCGGCCCGGAAGTACCCGGTTTGGACAGAGATCACGGTCACGGTGCCGGTCGACGCCAGGGACGCGGTCATCGGATGGTTCATGGATCGTGGATCGGCCGGGGTCCAGGAGGACTACCCTGGTCTGTTTCCGCTCGACGGGAACGGACCGGTGACCTCAGGCGACCCGCGCGAATGGCATGGCGAGGCGCCCCCCAACCCGGGCGACACGGTGGTTCTGAAAGGCTGGTTGCCGCCCAGGATGGCCGCGGCGCGCGAGGCAGCCGCACTTCGCTCCTTCCTGGAATCGACCGGTATAGCGCTCCCGGACGGAAGCGCATGTCCGGTCGACGGGGCGGACATCGAGTCGGTCGACTGGAACGCGATCTGGAAATCACAGTTCAAGCCGATCCAGATCGGCAGACGATTCACGATCTGTCCCACCTGGGAAGAGCCGCCGCGTGACGGACGAATCGTGATCATGCTGGACCCCGGCATGGCTTTCGGGACCGGCACGCATTTCACCACCGCTTCATGTATCGAGGCGGCCGAGGACTTCTTCGATCGAGTCAAGACTCCCTCGACCGTTTCCGTACTCGACGTTGGAACCGGTTCCGGGATTCTTGCGATCGCGGCCCTGAAGATGGGCGCTGGCAGCGCCTTCGGAATCGATGTCGACCCGGATGCGGCCCGTGAATCACAGAAGAACGCCGCGGCCAACGGCGCCGGGGAAAGCTACGGCGCGACAGACCGGCCCATCACCGGCAAGGAAGGACAATTCAACCTGGTATTCGCCAATATCCTGGCGCAGACACTGATGGTGCTGGCGCCGATGATAGCCGCCACCGTGGCCCCGAAAGGCAGCCTGATCACGTCGGGCATCCTTGTCGAATACGAGGACGATGTCGTAAAAAGCTTTAAGTCGCTCGGGTTTGACGTAATATCTGCGCGGCATGACGATTCATGGGCGACGGTTACATTCGAAAAATCTGGATGTTGAAGATGAGCAGCCTGAAAGACTCCAAGTTCATTCAATTCTTCCGCAGCGGTTCCGATCGTCCGGCGGCAACGGCGAGTGGCGACGCGCTCAAGCGGATCTTCAATTTCAACCGGATGAGCGTGTTCTTCGCCATCACTCTCGGGTACGGCATCTACTACGTCGGACGGCTGAACTTCGCCGTCGTAAAACCCGAACTGCTTTACGGCAATATTCTGACCAGCACCCAGATGGGTATCATCGACTCGGCTCTGCTGCTGGCCTACGCAATCGGAAAACTCACGAACGGCTTCCTGGCCGACCGGGTCAACGTGAAGCGTTTCATGTCAGCCGGTCTCCTGATCGTCGGACTGATCAACCTGATCCTTGGTTCAACGACGATGTTCATCGCGTTCGTCGCCCTCTGGGCATTAAACGGATGGTTCCAGTCGATCGGCGCGCCTTCCAGCATCGTCTCCCTGGCCAACTGGTTCTCGCCGCGCGAGCGCGGCACATGGTATGGCCTCTGGTGCATCAGCCACGACATCGGCGGCGCCCTGAACATGATCATCACCACCGTCCTGGTCGCGTCTCTCGGATGGCGGTGGGGTTTCTGGGCCCCCGGACTCCTTTGCACCGTGTCCGCCTTCCTCCTGTACCTGACACTCAGGGATCGACCCCAGACCTACGGCCTGCCAGCGGTCGCGGAGTTCAAGAACGACCCGTCACCCATCGCGAAAAAGTCCGATTCGGTCAACCACCTGCAGGCAGAAGTCCTCAAGAACCCGAACGTGTGGGCACTCGGCCTGTCAAGCGCGCTGATGTACATCACGCGATACGGCATGTACGGGTGGGCAATCCTCTTCCTGCACGAGGCGCGTGGCTACAGCCTGATCGAATCCGGCGTGATGATGTCGGTGCTTTTCGTTACCAGCATGATCGGCGAAGCGGCTTCCGGCTTGATATCGGACATTTTCTTCAAGGCCAACCGCAACGTTCCGTGCCTGATCTTCGGCCTGCTGGAGACCGCCTGTCTCGCCGCTTTCCTGTTGATCCCGGATGGCGGACGCATGCTTGACTACGCGCTGATGGGCGGGATCGGGCTTGCGCTCGGGGTGCTGGTATCGTTCCTTGGCGGGTTGATGGCGGTCGACATCGTGCCGCCGCGCGCTGCTGGCGCCGCGGCCGGGGTGGTCGGTATGTTCTCTTATGTAGGCGCGGCCATTCAGGGCACTGTCAGCGGCTGGCTGATCGACGTTGGAAAGACCGAAGTCACCAACACTGTTTCGGTTTGTCCGAACGCGCTTGCCGAGGCCTGCGGCAGCGTCGGCATCGACATCCGATCCGCATTCAACCCTGAGGCCTTCGACCGGTTCTACGACGTGACGACGACCAGCACGACCTACAACTTCGAACCTGTGGTGCTGTTCTGGACCGTCGCCGGCGGTTTGTCCGTCGTGGTTGCCCTGTTCGTCTGGAACGCCGGCAAACGCGCGCGCGGCGAAATCTGATTGCCACGCCCCCGGGCGCGGCCACGATGGGGCTTTCGGATGACTGGACGACTTGGAGTCTTCGATTCCGGCTTTGGTGGACTGACGGTCCTCGCCGACCTGATGGCGGCGATGCCGCAAATCGATTTTCTCTATCTTGGCGATAATGCCAGATACCCCTACGGCACACGCGGATTCGACACTGTTCTTGAATTCACGACCGAGGCCGTCGACTATCTGTTTCGCCGGGGATGTCCCGTCGTCCTGCTCGCCTGCAACACCGCTTCGGCCAAAGCTTTACGCACCATTCAGCAGCAGTTCCTTCCGGCCCGCTGGCCCGACCGAAGGGTTCTCGGTGTGGTCAGGCCGTCGGTCGAGGCGCTTGCCGAACTGCCCCCCGGCGCCATTCCAGGCGTGACCGTTCCAGGCAACGCGACCGGCAACGTGGCCATCCTGGCAACTCCGGGCACCGTCGCTTCCAGATCTTTCGTGATGGAACTGGAGAAACTCGCCCCGGGAATAAATGTCGTACAACAGGCATGCCCGATGTGGGTGCCGCTCGTTGAAAACGGCGAACTGGACGGCCCGGGATGCAGGTACTTCGTCAGGAAATATCTGGATCCAGTGCTTAACGGGCCGCTCGAGATCTCCAGGATGCTGCTGGCATGCACGCATTACCCGCTGCTGCTGGACCGCATCTCAGAGATTACGCCTCCAGACGTGCAGATTCTGACACAGGGCAGAATCGTCGCCGAACGGATGGTGGATTGGCTGACACGACACCCCGACTTCGCGGCACGCCTGAGCTCGGGCGGTGGAAGCTGGTTCCTGACAACGGATGACACGGCGCGTTTCAACGAGCTCGCGACGATGTTCATGACCACGCCTGTCGTTTCCGAACATGTGCATCTGCCCAGGCTGTGTTGACGCGGGACGATCCTGGAACCGCTATGATTCGGCCGG
>CAZNJW010000053.1:0-17616 GCA_964573455.1 uncultured Anaeromyxobacteraceae bacterium
CAGCCTGTGCGGCGAAGTGCTGGTGACGGACATCGGCATCCCGGATGAGCTGGAACTTGTCGTGGCCGGAGCGGACGGCATGGCCGGTTTCACGACCGTGACCAACGGGGCGACACCCCTGAACCTGAGCCAGTTCCAGGACGGCCGCGTGCCGCTGAAGGGTGCCACCGACATCGCGCGCACGGCCGACCAGGGTTTCATCGTCACCACCAACGGCGGCGCCTACCGCATGATCGACCGCGGCGACGGCCCCGAGTGGCGCTTCTACAACACGATGCGCTGGGTGGTGTCCGAGGACCTGCGCGCCGTTGCCACGACGCCGCAAGCCGTTGATTCCCCGATATATTTCGGAAGCTCCGCGGGAATGACCTGGGTAAGCGTCGAATACATGACGCTCGAAGACAAGATGACCCTGCTGCGCGAAAAGATCGAACTGCGCCACGACCGCGACGGGGCGGTGGCAGACAGTCGGATGACCGTGCCGGGCGACCTGTCGACCAGCATTCCGTGGGACTCGGACAACGACGGCGGCTGGACCTCGTACTGGGTGATCGCGGAGTGCATGCGATGGAAGGCGACCGGCGACCCGGGCGCGAAGTCGAACTTCGACCGCAGCCTGCAGGCGATGCTGAATCTGCGACTGCTGACGGGCGAGGACTGGTTCCTGGCGCGCGCGCTGATCCGCAAGGACGGATGCCGGCTGGACGACTGCGACGACCCGGACGACGGCGAATGGTACACGTCACCGGACGGCGAATGGTGGGTGAAATCGGACACTTCGAACGACGAGGTCACGTCCCACATGTTCATGATGGGGCCGGCGTACGACCTGTGCGCCGACGAAACGCAGAAACACGCGATAGCAGCGCACGTATCCAACATCGTGGGCGGCATCATCGACCACGGATACCAGTTGTGGAAACCGACCGGCGAATGCACGACATACGGCCAGTTTGACCCGGAATACGTCAATTTGTTCGGGATGTTCGGCGATGGCGGGCAGCGCTCGGCGCAGATCCTGGCGGCCCTGAACCTGGCGATTCACATGACCACCGACCAGGAATCCCGGCTGGAATCCGGCCAGACGCTGGATATGCCTGGCAGCAGCAAGTTCCAGGACGCCAAGGCATTCCTGATGAACGACGAGAACCACTACGACGACAACGTTCTGATTTCCACCGAACCGCCCGCCCGCCACGGCAACGGCGACGGTGACGAACTGTCAACCCAGGCATTTTTCATTCTGGTCCAGTATGAAACCGACCCGGCCCTGAAGGCGACGTGGATGGAGGGCTGGAACCGCGTCTACCACTATCTGAACATGCAGCAGTCCGCGGTTTGGGATTCCCTGCAGGGTGTCATCACACGCACGGTACCAGACATGTCGGTGGCCGAGCGCTGGCTGCGCCTGTACCCGCTGGACCTGATCCGCTGGACCCTGCACAACAGCCACCGTCTGGACCTGATTCCCGCGCCGGAATTCTATCTTGAGCACGACAAGACCCGCCGGATGCGCAGCGATGGCCGCATCGTCCCGTCCGACGAGCGTCCGAACGACCGCCACAACACCAGCCAGTTCGTGATGGACGGCGGCTGGGGCGACAACGTCGAGATGGACGCCGCCGACGTCCTTGCCGCCTACTGGATGTCCCGCTACTACGGCTTCATCCTGCAGGCGGAGTGACGCGACATGACCCGAATCGTCCTGTTCAAGTTGTTTACCGTTCACATACTCAAAGCGCAGCAGCGGTACACTCATATCTTCGCGATCAGAAACCTGTAATCAGCAGTGGCGTAGCTGTTGACTCCCTCCCCGGTCCAAATAATACTCCCAGCTCCAGTGTGTCTTCCTGTGAACCGGCGGGTGTTTTTGATGGCGTGCGTCAGGCGAAGATTTCTTACCGCCGTTATGACGGCACTGCTGGTCATGTCGGTAGACGCAGCCGCGTTTGCGCGGTGCGTGTGGAAATCGGTCGGCACCCAGGGTAAGAATTCAGTAGTCTCGGATTGGTTCAAACAGGTTTCGGCATCGAACCGGGATGTGCGGTGGTCGATTTCCTCGGATGACAGGATCGTCTCAATCAGGCTCGAGGATGGCCCCAACACGGCCGTCGTGCGTGTCACGCTGGATTCCTCGTGCCGCAGCACAGTCCGCACGGAATGGACCTCTGGCACCCCGCGGTGGTTCGACGACCAGGCGGCCGGACGCCTGGTTGACGGACTCGGTCTTGTCAGCGGAGAGATTGCCGGTGGTGACGTGCCAGGCGGTCAAGCAGCCCTGAACCACCTGAGTTTCCTCGGAATTTCAAACATCCTGGACTTCCTGTTCCTGGTTTTATGCATCGTCTTCGCTGCCATGGCCTTCCTGTCCGGACAGGACACATGGCGTTTCCGGGTTGCGGACTCGCTGTTCGTCGCCGCCCTGGCAACGCTTGCCGCGCTGCCGGTCTTCAACTTCCCGTTCACGACCGACGCCCCGATTCTCCGCGTGGTCTATTCGGCCGTTGATGTATTCCTTGACTGGAACCACCCGTTTCTGGCGTATCTTTTGAACCGCCCCGCCGCACTGCTCTCTCGTGACCCGGCAATCCTGCGTCTGACCTATTTCCTGTGGGTCGTTATCGAAATGTTCCTTTTCAGGGCAATCGCCAGAAAGATCGCCGGCCGGGGCGCAGCCGCGCTGGTCGCGATCTGGATGGCGATCTCGGTCCGGCAGACGATGGGCATGATCGATTTGTCCGACTGGAACCTCGCAGGCATCTTTCTGGCCTTGATGGTTCTGTGGGTCATCGATCATGGTGAACGCGGACACAGATGGAAGTGGATTCCGGTTCCGGCGCTGCTTATCCTTGCCGGGTATTTCTCTTCCTACCTGATGTCGGTTCCGGCCGGTCTTCTTACGCTGTTTGTCATTCTCGAGGCGCGCGGGGGTCGGATTCCCCGGATACACGCGGCGCTGACGGTGTTGGCGATGGCGGTGGCGGGATTCAACGCCGTCGGCGTTTTCATCCTGGGTGAGAACACGACGCACCATATGGCTCGGAGCGATCTGTGGTGGATGCTGCGGTCGCTTTTCATCGACGAGCCGCCGCTCGGACTGTCGATCGTGATGCCTGTTCTGGTAGCGGGCGGATTTGCGACGCGTTCGTTCAGAAGATTCCGCGACGCATGGCGATTCTGCCTGTCGATCCTTCTGACGGCGATCGTCGCAATCGTGATCTCGTTCTTGTTCAGCAATGTCAACGGCGCCTACTACTTTGCGTTGTTCAAGGGGATCGGATTCGTGTCGGCGGCGGCGCTTGTGGTCGCAATTCCCGACATTTCCGGGTCCATCAGCGGTCGGGTTGGACAACCGGGCTGGTTCGTCGCCCGGCTGGTACCGGCGGGTGTCGCCGTTATGCTCGTGTTGCTCACATTCGACGCACGAATACCGACTGATCAGAACCGAAGCTTCGATGAAAAACGAATGGCCGATTTCGCGGAACTGACAGTAGCCGGCGCCTTACCGGTCGTGACCAACGACATGGGAGGAAACACCATTCTGGAGTACCAGGATGCGCTGGCAGGCCGAATGGACTACCGGCCGATAATCGATGCCCGCATGCGATATACGGTCCGTCGGAAGGTGAACGTGATCGATCGGTCCTCGTGCGGGGCCATGCCCGAAACGTTCCATCTGCTGTGGCGAAGCAGTCAAAACGCGCCCGACAGCGATGCCGAGTGCGATCCCAGGCAGTCCCATGACTGCACGGAATTGTTCATGAAACCCGGCGAGGAACCTTGCGGGAACTCCAACCGGATCTTCTGCTATTACGACTGCGTGAAAAACTCAGCGTCCCCGTCGCCGTCCCAGACCCCGTTCACGGAGTGATGGCCGGGGCGGCGATAGTTCCCGGACGAAACTTCTTGAACGGAATAAGTGCGTTGCGATATCGCTGACACTCGTGCGGCGCCGCGCCCGTGCGGGACATCAGCGGGCCATTTTCCGGGCCGGCGGTGCGGGTGCGCAGACGTTCCGTACGCTCGGCGCAGTCGGCTTCCAGGTCGTCGACCATGACGGTTCTGAAGCTGCGCCATCGTTTGTTATCGCTGTCTGCGGCGGTCCAGATCATGGTGACCTCGGGATTCAACCGGCCGTCGCCCGAGACCCTCAGTTCCAGGATGTACCCAAGGGGTTCCGAGCCGCGGATCATCCCCGACGAGAAGTTGCCCAGCGAATAGGCGACGAGCGTCTGCTTTCCGTTTTCGCGGGTAATCCACTCGATGGGACCTGCCACGTGCGGATGATGCCCGATGATCACGTCCGCCCCTGCCTCGGCCAGTTCGCGGGCCCAGGCTCGGATCCATGTCGGCGGCTCCCGGACATACTCGATGCCCCAGTGAAAGCTGACTACGACCAGATCCGAATCGAGCGACATCTCACGAACCCGCTTGACCAGCCCTGCCCTCTCGTCCGCCAGCCGGTATCTGACCAGGTACGGACCGACCCGGCCCTCGGGGACTTTCCAGTTCGCGCCCTGATTGGCCAGCATCGTGACCGACAGGATTGACACGCTCCGTCCCTTGACGATCACACGGACGGGCCGCCCGTCGCCAGCCGGAAGCATGCCCGCCCCGACCACGTTCCCGAAGGTTGCCCCGAACCCCTCCAGCCCCTTGTCCATGGCGTGGTTATTCGCAAGGGTCAACACGTCGAAGCCGACGGATTTCAGGGATTGAAGGTACTCGGGCGGACCGTTGAACCTGGGATAGTGCGAAATCGGTCCACCGGTAATCGGAAATTCCAGATTCGCGACCGCCAGATCGGCTGCCTGGATGCGGGGCCCGACGGACTCCCACATTCCAAGGTAACCGGCCACGCGACCTTCCTTGTGCTGGCCGGCCAGCTTGTCCTGAGCCTTGTGATGCATCATGTCGCCGACAAACAACAGATGAATCGGCTCGTCGGCCGGGGCGACCTCGGACCGTGCGGTCGTGAACAGAAACGGTGTCAGGAAAAACAACGCCAGGGCCGACGACGAAACGGGAAGAGGCAACGATGGCGTCCCCGTCTGGCGCCGAAACGAAATCAGCGACATGAATGAGAGCCCCCTTTCGCCGGACGCGCCGGTGAACAATGACGACTGACACGGATTGTTGAACCGTGTGGCAACCCTGTCAAATCTGTGCACAAATCAGTTGTACTGCATTAGACTTCGTCTGGGCCCGGCCAGGATTCACGGCGACCGGCCCGCACCCTGTCAAGGAGCCTCCGAATGGCGGATGAACAGAAAGAAAGCACACCGTGGTACAGGGAAATCTCCCAACCCTTCATCGACCTTTTTCATGCGCCACGCGCCCTTTGGGGTGTCAACCTGTCCTACCTGGTGGAAGGGTTCGTCTATTTCGGGATGCTCGGCTATCTGGCTATGTTTTTCACCGAGCACGTCGGACTGGCCGACACCCAGGCCGGCCCGATGGTCGGTTTCCTGACCTGGGGCATCACGTTCTCGATGTTCCTGTTCGGGGGACTGGCCGACAAGTGGGGTGTCCGCATCGCAATAATCGCGGCGCTCGCCTTGATGCTGCTGGGGCGAACCATCATCGCCGGCAGTTCGCTGCTGGGTCTGTCGGGCGGAATCTGGGGGCCGATGCACCTGACCGCGATGTTCGGCATGCTGTTCGTGATTCTCGGTTACGGCATGTACCAGCCGGCTGCGTACGCCGCGGTCAAGCAATTCATGACCCCGAAGACGGCCGGCATGGGATACGCGATGCTGTACGCGGTAATGAATCTGGGCGGCTGGCTGCCCTCGTTCTTCAGTCCGGTTCGCAAGGCGGTCGGAATCGACGGCGCTTACGGAGTTTACGCGGGCATCACCGCTTTCGGCCTGATCATCACAACCATCATCCTTTCGCGCAAGGTGGTCACCAGGGCCATAGCCGAAGCCAGGCAGAAGACTGAACAGGAGCGGCTGGCCGATGGCCAGACGGCTCAGGCGGTCGAGCCGAGCGGAACGGACGGTACGACGGCGGACGCGGCGCCGGCGAAAAAACGATTCAACCTGTTGACATGGCTCAAGAATCACCCACTGGCAGACCCAAAATTCTCGTTCTTCATCTTCGCCCTTATCCCGGTTCAGACCTTGTTCGCTCACAACTGGCTGACCCTGCCGATGTACGTTGAACGCGCGTTCCGCGGCACGCCGATCGGCGAAAACTTCGAATTCGCGGTCAACCTGAACCCGCTGCTGATCTTCTTCATCGTACCGATCGTGGCGGCCCTGACCAGAAAGAAGAAGATCTACCGGATGATGATCATCGGTACAGCGGTGATGGCCGCGCCGACCTTCCTGCTGGCGCTGGGACCGAGCGCGTGGACCCTGTTCGCGTACATCCTGATCATGACCGTTGGCGAGGCCATGTGGCAGCCGCGATTCCTGCAGTATGCAGCGGAAATCGCCCCGCCCGGCCGCACCGGCGCCTACATGGGCGTCGCGCAGTTCCCATGGTTCCTGACAAAGGTGATCACGTCACTGTACAGCGGATGGTTCCTGATGAAGTACTGCCCCAGGGAAGGTCTGCTGGAGAACTCGCACAGACTGATGTTCTGCGCCGACAACAACTGCTGGTTCAGCTTCATCAACTCAGGCACGTCGCGCATGTGGGTAATCTATGGCCTTATCGCGATGGCATCCCCGATCCTTCTCATCCTTGCCAGGGGCTGGCTGGGCCGCGATTTCAAGGAAAAGGCATGATCCCACGGTCAGGGCCGTGGGCTAGGGCGAATGTTATTCGCCCCTACGGGATCCGTTATTCGCCCCTGCGGGATCCTTTCCAGAAGGGCGAATGTTATTCGCCCCTGCGGATCCCTGGAAACCTGTTGAATGAGGCGGCTACCGTGCTAACATTCACGCGTTGCCACAATACTGGTCGCCGGGTTTCCCGGCTGCTCTCAACCCTTTGAATGGAGTCGGCCATGCAGACCGAGAACAGAGTGCTGATGCAGAACGCCTGGGCGTCGCTCGAAGGTAGATGGGGAACCGCGGCACTCGCGACGCTGCTCTACTTCGTCATCATCATGGCGATCTCTTGCGTGCCATATGTCGGCAGCATCGCGGCCGGCGTCCTCGGCGGACCGATGGCCCTGGGTTATGTCATGTTCATCATCGCCTACAACCATCGTTCCCCGGGTGTTAAGGTCGATACGATTTTCAATGGTTTCAAGTACTTCGGCAACGCCTTCCTGCTAAGCCTTGTTCAGGGAATCTTCATTATTCTCTGGACGCTGCTGTTCATCATCCCCGGAATCATGGCCTCCTACTCGTACGCCATGTCCTACTTCATCCTGGCGGAAAATCCGAACATGGACGCCCTTGCCGCCATCAAGGAAAGCAAGCGCCTGATGTACGGAAACCGCTGGAAGCTGTTCTGCATGGATGTGCGTTTCATCGGCTGGTTTCTTCTGGCCGCCATCACGTTTGGTGTCGTCGGACTCTGGGTCCAGCCCTACTACATGACCGCCCGCTACATGTTCTACCGGGATCTGGTGAACCCGGGGGCCGATTGCGCCCCACACGCCGGCGAACAGGAAAGGCTTTACGGATTCGCGGAACAGCAGGAAAACGAGTCGTCTTACCCGCCCCCGAACGACCCGGCCTGTTGACAATTGACAACGACCGCCCCGTGGTACAATCTTGCTGCGCCGTAACGGGCCGAAGGCCCGCGGCGTTTCATGCCTTCAACAAGGGAACCAGCATGTCTTCCTCCAGATCGCTTTTGGTCTTCGCGGCATTCCTGACGCTGCTGTCCGCCTGCGCCGATGGCCCCACCGGCCTGGCCCCGACTCCGGACGGTGACGGTCCCCGTGTCCTCTGGTCGGCCGAAACGGCTGACGGCCTGATCGGCATGCCCTTTCCGAACGATTTCCTGACCAGGCGCGAGCCGACATCGCCCACCGGCCTGCGAGTCAACCTGCCGGTAACGACCAGGACCAAGGCCGAGGAGAAGCTGCTTCGCCTGATGGACTGGATGGACGGTTTCGGCATTTCGTCCCCGATAACCGTGTCGTTTTCAGACGACATCGACATAGTGGACCTGAAGACGCGTCAGGCCGGGAACCACGACTACGACGACGACGCCATCCTGCTTATCAATATCAGCCCGGAATCGGAAAACTTCGGAAAGCCGATCCCGCTGGACGTGGGTCAGGGCAACTTTCCGCTGGCACTGACCTGGGCGTGGCAGTATTGGGACTTCGACCCGCACGCGGACTCCGGCAACCTGATGTTCGAGACGCACGACGAGGACAAGAACAACAACGGTGAACTGGACAGGTACGAGGACATCGACTTCGACGGCGTCCTGGACCGCCCGAACACCTTCAGCGGCGCGAACCCCGGCCTGAACAACCCGGACGACCTGATCAGCTTCTACGAAAAGGAAACCAGAACGCTGGTACTGTGGCCGGTTGTCCCGATGGACCCGGGCAGCCGTTATGCGGTCGTCATCACGGATCGCGTGAAGGGTTTGAACGGCGAACCCGTCGTGTCGCCCTTCCCCTATGTCAACGAAGTGAACCAGACGCCCGACCTGGAACGCCTGTCAGACGTCCTGCCCGGCGCCACGTTCGGGATGTCGCTGGACAACATAGCGTTCGCGTGGACCTTCACCACGCAGACCATCCATGAAGAGATGGTCGCGATCCGCGACGGCATCTACGGCGCCGGACCTCTCGACTGGCTGTCGGCCGATTTCCCGGTCGACCTGAAGCCGGACCGAATCTGGGAAAAGGACGCCGAAGGCAAGCAGGCGCCGGACGACGCGCACTACGTCCTGCCGAACGACGCGGTGCTTTCGCTGATCGACACGGTCGGGGGCATCCTGTACAAACCGGCGATGGTGGCCGGCCTGAAGGTGGACACGGCCCACGTGGACTACTGGGTGCTGGGCGAATTCACCGCGCCGAATTTCCTGGTCGATCGGGACGGTGTGGCGACCGAAATGTACCCGGCTGACGATAACGAAAGTTTCTTCATCGACCTGCCGACGAACGACGCGGTGGTCGGCCCGGGCAAGGTCACGTTCATGTGCGCGGTCCCCAAGGAAACCGCGCAGCTCAAGGCGCCCTTCCCCGTCATGTTCTACGGACATGGATTCTCCAGCGCCGTCTTCGAGATGTTCGGCTTTGCCGGACGCATGGCCCAGCACGGTCACGCCATGTGCGCCATCGACTTCCCGGGTCACGGACTGGCGCTGCCCGTCGAAAAGACGACCGACTGGCCGACCCTGATCAACGACCTGCTGGACAGCGCGTTCCCGCAGTTGAAGCCGTTCTACGCGGCGCTGGTCAACGGACGCATCCGCGACCTGGACAACGACGGCTTTGTCGCCAGCTTCGACAACGGAGGGGATCTCTGGGGCTGGGACGTGTTCCACACGCGCGACATGATCCGGCAGGGCGCGGTCGACCACATGCAGTTCATCAGGAACCTGCGTTCGCTTGGCGAGGTGAAGTGGGACTTCGACGTGAACGGCAACGGTCAGCCCGACGACCTCATGGGCGACTTCAACGGTGATGGACGCGTGGACATGGGAACCGCGAAAAACGTGGACTACCCGGTCTGGGGACAGTCGATGGGCGCGTTCAACGCGATGGTCCTGGCTGGTGTCGAGCCATGCGTGGCCGCGACCGCCCCGGTTTCAGGCGCGGGCGGCATGATTCAGGCCGGCCTGCGGACGAACAACCCGGGCACGCCGGAAGGGGCGCTGCTGCCGTTGATGGGACCGTTCATGGTATTCACGCCGGCCGGCGACGGGACGATCGAGATCGCCTGGCTGATCAACGACCAGCACAAGGAGTACTTCAAGCCCGAGGCAGGAAAGGACCGTGATCCGAACCGCCCGCACTACTACCCGTTCGCGCGCACGAACGCCATCGGACCAGGTGACACCGTGATCATCACGAACACGGTCAACGGCGAGGTACGTCGCACATTCAGGATGCCGCTGCCCGCGGACGCGACCAGCAACACGGACTGCGACAACGACAAGACCTGCCTGGCCGAAAAGGCTCGCTGCCAGCTCGACCCGGCCAACTGGACCGAGCCGGAATGCGTGAAATGGCGCGGATGGAGGGTTGCAGTGCCGGCCGACGCTCTGTCCGCCGTGGAAAAGCGCCCTTATCTGGGACTGAAGGACGGCGACACACAGCCGGTGCCGGTGACCTGCGTTCAACCTGATGCATCGACGGCCGCCTGGCACGTTGAGAAGGACTCCAACGACAAGCCGTTCGGCAACGCCATCTGTAACGGAACGAACGAATCCCGTTCGACCCTGTTCGGGGACACCATCGTCATCGACATCTACGATGGCTGGGTCGAGGACGTGACCGGCGTGGAACCGGCCGAAACGATTGACACCTTCGAAATCGAGATAACCTTCCAGGGCGCCGTCTACCCGATCGGCACGCCACTGGTCTCCATCGCGACCGGGCTTGGATACCCGCGAAACACGCCTGGTTTCCGCCAGCTCATCTCGATGGCATCCGCGATCATGGAACGGGGCGACTCGATTGCCTATGTTCCGGGCTTCGCACATCGCGAACGGATCTCGTGCGGCTGCGGCTACGACGAAGGCACGTGTCCCGGCGGCGAATGCCGCAATCCCGTCGCCAACGCCATCATCTATCACTCGGTCGGAGACCCGAACGTGCCGATCTCGACGGGACTGAACCTTGGTCGCGCCTCGGGTGCCGTACAGTACGATGGCGCCCAGGTCACAGCTAACGACCTGCTGCTTGGGGCCTGGGTGGCCGAAGGCGTCGAGAGTTTCAGGCGGCACCTGTCATCCGGCGAAAACATGGTGACCTACGCGGACTGGGATGACAGCGACATCATCAAGGACATGCGCTGGCCGGACGAATTCGCGACAGAACTGGTCTCGGACCCGGAAGGCGCCATGCCACTGCACGCCGACCCGGACAACGCCGACCGCGGCATCAACGAGTTCGGCGAGCCGGATGTGCCCGGTTACATCCCGCAGACCAGGATTCTGAAGGACGGCGCTGGCAACCCGATCGGACACATCGCGTTCAGGATTCCGTACAACTACCCGCTCGGCGCGCATGGCGTGGAATTCTCGGACCCGCGCCGCGAATTCAACATCAACAACTTCATCGAGAATCAACTCGCCCTGTTCATGGCAACCGGCGGCCGCGAGCTGTCCGACGATCCATGCCTGGCCAGCGGCGCCTGCGAATTCCTGCCCCAGTCCATCCAGGACAGCTCCGCCGTGCACATCAAGAAGTAGATCGACCTCTGAAGGGACGACCGAAAGTCGATTCCGGTGTATCCTATTGGCCGTTTCGGGGCCGGGCGGCAATGCCGGGTGACCGGTTTCCGAATTTGTGACGTATCTGCCGAAGCTGGAGATGAACGCGATGAACAAGCCATTTGAACTGAAGGAAGACGCGGAGACCGGACGAAGCTACTACTCGACATCACTGACTGGCGAGGCGGTGCTGAACAACCCGTTTCTGAACAAGGGCCAGGCATTCACGGCGGCCGAACGGCGTGAGCTTGGACTGGACGGACTGCTGCCGACGGCGACGGCGACGCTTGATCTGCAGGCGGAACGCGCGTACGAGCAGTACAGCGCCAAGACGTCCGATCTTGAAAAATACACGTTCCTGAACGGCGTCCAGGACACGAACTCGACCTTGTTTTTCAAACTGGTGCTGGATCATCTGTCCGAGATGATCCCGATCATTTACACGCCTACCGTCGGAACCGCCTGTCAAAAGTTCTCGCACATCTTCAGACGGACGCGCGGGCTGTACATCAACCCGGACAACATCGGCCGCATCGACGAGATACTGGCGGCGGTGGCACTGCCCCGTGTGCGGCTGATCGTCGTGACGGACGGCGAGCGCATCCTTGGTCTTGGCGATCAGGGCGCGGACGGAATGGGCATCCCGATCGGCAAGGTCGGCCTGTATGTGGCGGCCGGCTGCCTGCATCCGTCCGAGGTTCTGCCGATCACGCTGGACGTGGGCACGAACAACCAGTCCAAGCTGGACGACCCGCTCTACATCGGATGGCGCCACAACCGTCTGGGCAACGACGAATACTACCCGTTCGTTGAACGGTTCCTTCTGGCCTGTAAACGCGCGTTCCCGGGCGTGATGTACCAGTGGGAAGACTTCGCCAAGCATCACGCGTTCGATCTGCTGAAGAAGTACCGGCAAACCATCCTGTCCTTCAACGACGACATCCAGGGTACCGGCGCCACGGCGCTGGCGGCCCTGATCGGCGCGGCCCGGATCAAGGGCATGGCGATGAAGGACATGCGGTACTGCATCGCTGGCGCCGGAGAGGCCGGGTCGGGGATCGCGGCCAACATCGCGGCGGCGCTTCGGGCCGATGGTCTGACCGACCAACAGGCTCGCGACAGGATCTTCCACATCGACAAGCAGGGTCTGCTGATGGACGACGATCCCACCCTGGAGCCGCAACAGCACGCGTTCGCCAAGCCGCGCGCGGCCGTGGCCGGATGGAAACTGAAGAAGGACGGGTACATCGACATCATCGACGTCATCAACAACGTCGGCGTCAATGTGCTGGTTGGAACCACGGCGCAGCCAGGTCGGTTCGACAACGAGATCCTGACCGGTATGGCCAGGTTCGACGAGCGTCCGGTCATCATGCCGTTGTCAAACCCGACCTCTAAGGTGGAATGCACGCCCGAACAGGTTTGCCAGGCGACGAACGGAAGCTTCATCATGGCGACCGGCAGCCCATTCCCGCCGATCCAGACGAAGATCGGTATGCAGGGCATCGCTCAGTGCAACAACCTGTTCATCTTCCCGGGCGTCGGCCTGGGCGCGATCGTGGCGCAGGCGACCGAGGTGACCGACGCGATGTTCGCGGCCGGCGCGCGCGCGCTGGCAGGGATGGTCACGCCGGATCAGGCGGCCAGGGGCTACGTTCTGCCGGAGATGAAGTTCATACGCGAGGCGTCGGCGCAGGTTGCCATGGCCGTTGCCCGCGAGGCCCGTGACAGCGGTGTCGGAGCGAAACTGACCGACGCGGAGATCGAGTCGCGGGTACTGGCCAGCCAGTGGAATCCTTCCTACATCCCGGTTCGCAAGGCCAACTGACCCCCGGTAACGAAACGGACATTTGTATAGCGATCCGTCCGTATAGTTCATATCGAATTTTTTCTATACAGATACCTTGCATTCCCACAAAAGAAGCCTAATCATAAAGACATCCGCGTCACAGGACGCATACTTACGAGAGTGACAAACTATGCATGTTTCATCCGTTTCGATTGCGGGCGCCGATGAGCAGAAAAGGGTCTCGGACAACCGCCTTTCCGTTTTCAACATACAGCGAACCTGCGTGCATGACGGGCCTGGAGTGCGAACGACCATCTTCTTTCAGGGCTGCAACATGCGATGCCGGTGGTGCCAGAACCCCGAAAGCCACGGTTTCGACAGCTCCGTTGCCGGCAGCGGTCTGTCCGACATCGACTCGATCCTGGAAGTGGTGCGTCGTGACCGGCGCTTCTACGACATGACCGGCGGTGGCGTCACCTTCTCGGGCGGCGAGGCGATGATGCAGCCGCGCGAAAGCTTGGTACGGTTGGCCCGTGCCCTGCACAAAGAAGGAATCCACGTCGCCGTCGAGACTGCTGGCGACGCTCCGGCAAAAACCTACGACGCGATGCTGCCCTGGGTCGACCTGTTCCTTTTCGACCTGAAGGCGCCGGGGGACGAGACGCTTCATCTGGATCTGGTCGGCCGACCATCCGGCCCGGCCATGGATAACCTGCGCCGGCTGGTTCAGGCCCAGGCGAACATCCGTTTCAGGATGTGCGTGGTCCCGGGCCATAACGACACAAAACAGGTGTTTCGCGCGACGGCCGAATTGCTGAAGTCGGTCGGGCACGATCAGATTGAACTGCTGAAGTACTACGACATGCACGAAGGCAAGGCGCGGCGGCTCGACCTGGACGTGAAGCCACTGGGCATCACCCGTGAACAGGCGGCCGAGGCGCTTGAACGGGCTGCCGACGCGTTCGACCTGCTTGGCCTGAAGGTCGTGACGTCGGGACTGGACGATCAGCGCCGCCAGACCGAATTCACGCCGCGCGTGAACGCTGTGAAAAAGGCCATCCGCGCGGACGGCTACCACCTGTGCATGGAAACGGCCACGCTGAAGACGAAATTCTATAAGAAACACGGGTTCCTGCAACCGGCCCAGGTTCAGCGCGCAGAATTGCTGCGGTATCTGCTGAACAACAAAAAGGTGACCGTGTACCCCGACGAGTTGCTGGTGGGCAACTTCACCGCGCGGCGGGTCGGCGCCCAGTTGTGGGTGGAATACTTCAGCGCGCTCGGTGTCGGCAACATCTACAACTGCGACAAACAGACGCCGATACCTTTCCAGTGCTCGCAGACCGAAAAGGCCCGCTACTATCTTGAAACCGCGCCTTTCTGGGCCCGGAACAGCATCATCACCAAGATTTTCCCCACCTTCCGCGAACTTGGACTGTACGCGGCCCGCCTGCTGCAGAAGACGTACGGCTTCGAGAACAACATGTCGGGGGTGTCGCACTTTGTCGTGGACAACGACCGGCTGCTCAGACTGGGGACCGAGGGCATCAGGCACGAGGTCGAACAGGCGATCGCGGACAACGGCGGAACAACCACGCCATTTCACCAGGCGCTGCTCACCGCGCTGACCGCTGTCGAGGAATTCGCGGTCCGTTACGCCAGGACGCTGACCGAAATGGCCCGCCGCGAAAAGGATCGGACGCGACGCGACGAACTGCGAGAGATGGCGCGGGTCTGCACGCGCGTGCCACGGCTGCCGGCGACCACCTTCCATGAGGCGCTGCAGTCGATCCTGTTCATCGAGATCGCACTGTGCATAGAGGCTTTCGAGAACGCGATATCGTTCGGCCGTCTGGATCAGATTCTCTACCCGTTTTACCTGGCTGACATCCAGGCAGGCCGTATCACCCCGGAACGCGCGCGGGAACTTGTCGCTCTGTTTGTCCTGAAGATTGAAGAAATCGTCTTCTTCAACGACGGCGACACCGGGATGCAACTGGGAAAGCTGTTCGAAACCGTATCACCGGTCGAAACGATAACGATCGGCGGCGTGGACCAGCAGGGAAACGACGCGACGAACGACGTGACATACATGATCCTGGACGCGTGCAAGCTGCACCCGGTCAGCGTCAATATGACGGCGCGAATCCATTCCGGCAGCCCGGACCAGTACGTGAAGCGGATCGCCGAGGTCTACCTGACCGGCACTCCGATGCCCGAACTGTTCAATGACGACGTCTACATTCCAGCGCTGCGTAACTGGTATCCGATGACCACGCTCGAGCAGAACCGGAACTACTCGATCGTCGGCTGCGTCGAGCCATGCGCGTCCACCGAACACTTCGGCAACACGGACTGCGCGAACGTGAACCTGACGATGCCGTTCCTTCAGGCACTGGCCGGCGACGAAAAGGAATTGTGGAAGTACGGACTGCTGGACGGGTTGGACAAGAAGGCTCTGAACATGGCCGCGGACGGGCTGGCCCGTGGACTCAGGACGACGCGTCCAGCAACGCCGACGAAACGCCAGATACCGATCAACCCACCGAAAGACATGGACGAACTGATGCGGCGCTTTCAGACGCGCCTGAACGACGTGACGGCCGCGGTGCTGGACGACCACTACAAGATCGAAACCGCACTGGCCAGACACACGCCGGTCCCGCTGGCGTCGTCGTTGTTCGCCAGCGCGGTGCGGGCCGGACGCGACGTGCTGGACGGTGGCGCCGAAATCAACACGAACGGGATTCAGGCGGTCGGCGAAACCGACGTGGCAGACTCGCTGCACGCGATAGACGAGCTGGTCTTCAAACGTGGTGAATTCACAATCGCCGAGCTGCTTGACGCAATCGATAGAAACTTCGAAGGCATGGGGCCGGCTCGCATTCGTGAAAGGCTGCTTGCGGTTCCCAAATTCGGGAACGACTCGTCGACCAGGCCGGCATACTGGGTCAACCGCGTGCTGGAATGCTGGGTGAACGCGCTGGCCGCCGTGCCGAAGTGCACGCGTGGCGGAAGATATGTGGCCGGCTACTACGGCCTGAACGTTAACATCGCCTACGGAAAGAACACACCTGCCCTGCCCTCTGGAAGGCTGGCCGGAGTACCACTTGCCAACAGCGTCATCCCGCACTACGGCATGAAGAAGGTCGATCTGACTTCGTCGCTGAACGCGGTCGCCGGCGTCGATTTCCCCAGGTACGCCCCAAACGGCACTACGAACACCGCAACCATCGACGCGGCCCTGTTCCCCGGCGATTCCGGCATCGACAACCTCGCGGGCGTGATCAGGTCATACTTCGCCGCCGGCGGCATGCAGTTCCAGCCCAACGTGGTCAGCCGCGAAACACTGATTGACGCGCGCGAACATCCCGAAAAGTACCCGGATCTGATCGTCCGCATCGCCGGCTACTGTGCGTACTTCAACGATCTGTCCGACGAACTCAAGGAAGAAATCATCAACCGCACGTGCTATGCCTGACAGGAAGAAGAACCAGGGGTAGTCGGTATCAGAAGTCGACCGGGACCTTGACCGTGGCTGGCTTGCGAATGCGGAACATGTTCTCGGTGGCCAGGACCTGCTCGATGAAGGCGTCTTCGAACTTCATCGTATCAAGGTCCGCGCCAATGGCGCCGTAACGGTTGGTCGCCTGGTTTACGAAGAAGTGCCCGCTGTTGCATTCCTGCTCGTGGTTCGGATTGAACTCGCCCTTCGGGATGTTGGTGACGGTGCAGGTCTCGTGCGGACCCTTGCACTCGTTGTCGACACACGTCATGTTGTCGCCGTTCTCGAAGCAGTTGCAAACCTGGGCGCCCGTCGTCTTGTTCCTGAAGCAGCACTGGCCGTCCGGGACAATCAGGATGTAGCGCGGACCGCTGCCGTAGCCCATCGTCAAATTGAACAGCATCGTAAGGATGCCCATGCCGTCCAGCGGCATCCCGATGCCCGGGAGCATGTAGGAAACCGGGTATTCCAGTTCGTTGAACAGCACCTTGTCTTCCGGATTGGCGGCGTCGCAGTTCGCGTAGCATTCCGTGCTGTCGTAGTCCGGCGGCAGATTGACCGAGAACCAGCGGCGGCTCTTCAAAACATCGGAGTAATAGGAACTGAAGAATATATCGCCCAGGAAGTTGTTGTTTGGGACGACCACCGGATCGGGAACACGGAAGTTCGCGGCCGCGTACGGCACCAGTCCGCGCAGGCTGACCTCGCATCCGTTACCGATGTGATTGCCGCTGCCGTCCTTGTAGGCCTTTTCCTCATCCATGGTCGGATCGCCATACGCGATCAGGAAGCTGGAGCCAAACGACTTGCGGGAGAAATCGACCGTGCCGAAATCATCTTTCGTTCCAAGCATCTGGTTGCAGGTCAGGCCTGGGAACACGGAGTCCTCGAAGCCGGTGAAGTTCTGGTAGGTGCGCACGTCGATGCCGCGGTCCTTCAACGCGTTAGCCAGGTGCAGCGCCGAGGTCAGCGCGCCGAGGCCGTCGCGGATGCCGCCGTCGAAGAAGTAGTT
>CAZNJW010000054.1:0-17127 GCA_964573455.1 uncultured Anaeromyxobacteraceae bacterium
GTGATCAACTCGCACAGATTCTGCCATCCAGCGCGATCGCGGCACAGAAGAAGCAACTCGGGAGATCGCGAGTCCGCAGACCGTTGGATCCGCACGCGGCCGTCGCACGTGGCGTCGTCCCCTTGAATATCTGTCCCGCCCGCTTCATGTGTGGAACCTGTCTGGATTTTGATCCGCGCGCCGCAGATCGGCCTGATACCGGACTGGCGGCAGGCCTTGACGAAGCGTGGAATGCCATAGACCCCGTCCGCGTCGGCCAGCGCCATGGCGCCCAGACCCAAGCCGGCCGCCGTCTCGACCAGGTCCTCGGGATTCGAGGCGGCCCGCAGGAAAGAATAGGCGCTGGAAGCGCGCAATTCCACGTAGTCGTTGAGCATATGGATACCATTATCCCGTCATGCGGTACATTTGTTCAGTCCCAGATTCCTTCGATGGTCCACTGGTCCGAAAGAAGGTCGTGCCATAGTCGGAATACACCCCGACCAGCGATCTCGACGTCGTAGAAGGCCCCGGCGCGTGGCTGGTCCGTCCACCATCCGGAGTCGGCGTACCACGGGCCGGCGGCACGCTGGACAGTGCCCGAGAGCGCGTCGCTGTGTATCCGTAACGGCATGGCCTGGTCATCGGGGCGTTGCGTATCGGCAAAAACATCCATGCCGCCCCGCCTTTCGGCCACGGAAGATTCGACCAGCGCCTGAACCGGTGGGTTGAAACGCCTGAATGCGAGCGGCGTCGGCATGTCCGGGCAGTCATGCCGCGTCGGCCCGGCGGTGACGGCGGCTGGCACGGGACGGAAGGGACGCAGCACAGTGGAGTACTGATGCCGCGTTTCAGTGATTTCGGGGCTGCCGGCGTTGCCGTCGCCGACGATGACAGCCAGGCGTCCCGTCAGATCGCGTATGCGCGCCGGATTTGGGGCGGGCGGTCCAAAGAGTTGGCACTGCGCGGTGGCCGGGGTGCCGGACTCGATCGTCAACATGAAGCCACAGACCGGTGCGGGTGGAGGTGTCCTGATAAGGGTCCGGTGCAGCAGCGTGGCGATGGTGGAAGGGTTTTCCACAAGACCGGACGGCTGAAGGTTGATCGCGTGAAGTCCGGCCGGATCCAGATTCAGGGTAAGACCGATCCGGCCGGGACAAAGGCCGCGCAGTTCAAGGCGCCGCAGGATTCGATCAGTCGCCGCCGATAGAAGGAATACCAGCGGTTCCAGGTTGTCGAGGGTGTAATCAAGCGATACGCATTCCTGGAAGCGGTTCTGGCATACCAGCGGGGCTTCGATCACCGTATCGTCCATGCCGCGCGACAGAGAGTGCAGGGTGACACCATCGGCGCCAAGCCTGGAACCGATGCCCGTTGACGGCAGCGCTGCCAGCTCGCCGACGCGCGAAAGCTTGAGCTGAATGAAACGGGCGGCCAGTTCGCCGGAGGGTTCGAGCACCCTGATCCCCAGATGAGCAATCGCGGCGGCCTCGGTTCCGGGGGTAAGGACAACCACCGGGTCGCCGATCCTGGATGCGATCCGCGCCAGGCGAACACCGGCCGCGAAACCTGTACGGACGGTCAGTCCGTTTTCCGCGGCGGCCTTGACGATGGCCTGTCCCATCAGGAGATATGAACCATGGATGTGCTGATGTCCCGTCACGTCCAGCAGAGCCACGCCTGAACCGCCGTCCTGAACCGCGTGGGAGAAGGATGCCGCCAGATCCAGCAATGCCTGGTGTGTTACCCGCATCAGTTCCGGTGAAGGTCGGCGCAGGGTGACGTCCGGTGCCAGAGAACGTGCCTGGGAAGGGGTCATTCCGACCTTGATCCCACGTGCGCGCGCCGCGGCGCTGATGAAGTCGATTCGTGCCGCGGTGCCGGTTCCGTCGACCGAAGCCAGCGGGCATCCGGCCAGGCCAGGTTCCGATCGAACAAGAGCCTGAAGAGGCAGCGCCGGCGCATTGATGCACGCGAAGAATGCCTGAATCCTTTTCATTGCAATCCCCCGTAATCGGCAGTTGCCGGGATGCTGGCAGCGCCATCGTCGTCCGCGTTTACCAGGATTGTCGCCCCGTCCAGAAAGCCTGCCTGTCCGAACGGTCCTGTCCATCGCGCGAGCATCGGAGTAAAGAAGACGCCGGAAGAACCAGGTACCGGCATCCCCGGGCTGCCAGCCAGAACGAGTACCGTTGTGCGCGTCGCCCCGGCCTCACGCGAGAGGCGCGCCCACTGCATCGCCGCGCCGCTTGACCATCGTTCGCCGGACGGCCGCAGGACGACTACTTCGAAGACACCCGAGGAGATCACTTGACTGGCAGCTTTCATCACACGGTCGGTACCGAGCGGGCCTCTGACCCAGAGGAGGCGTTCAAACACTGTTCCCGTGGCTGCCAGCGAATCGAGGTCGAGCGACCCGTCGCCATCAATCCATGCCGCCTGCATGCCGGCGGCCGTGACAGCGGCGACGGTGCTGCTGGCGATGGTTGTGCGTCCGGTTGACGCGGAAGGTCCCGGTTCAAGCATGTTAAGCCTGGACCTGGCCCATCCGCCGCCAAGCAACGTGTCGAGTCCGGTCAATCCGGTCGGCAGCGCGGTCAGTTGTTCACGAGGCTCGGATGCGCGGCGTACAAGACCGGAAGGAATCCTGGATAGAACCTTTGCGAGTGCCGACCCGTACCCCATTGCCGGAACCGGAAAGAAGACTTTTTGATTGTACTGAACGTTTGTTCAGTCTGTCAAGGGAACGAGGGATCCCGCCGATTCTTAAGGGTGTGGCCAGGTCGTGAGTCGTGGTTGCCTAATCGAGAAACCCATTCATAAGAATTGGAGAAACCAGTTTGCATATGTGTTATCATCTTTACCACACGGTTGGTCTGTTTGATATTTCCTGACAGTTGATTATCGGAGTACTGATCATGAAACAGTTCTGTTTTGGTGTTATTGCGCTGGTTGTCCTGCTTTCCACCCCCGCACTGGCTCAGGAGACCACCGAACAGTGTCAGGAGCGATGCGGTCTGTGGTACGCGGATTGCGTGATGTCATGTCCGGACGTCAAGGCCAGGATGAATGGTCCCGAGATGACGGAAAAGGAAGCCTCCGATTTGATCGACAACGATCCATGCGCCAAGGCATGCATCGGCAGGATTGAACAATGTCTGGCCTGTGACGCCGCCAGCGCGCGTGACTTCAAGACGCCTCAGAACAAGGAACTGCAGAAGGCCGCCGAACTGGCTTCCTGCCAGAAGAAGTGCGACGCGCTGATCGACGAGGCATACCAGAAGTGCGAAATGGAGTCGAAGCTGCAGGGGGCCAAGGACGACACCGAACTTAACGCCATGATCGAGAAGCTGATGCAGACTGATCCATGCCTGAAGTCTTACCTGGACAAGATGCAGGTCTGCAAGGAAGGCTGCAAGTAGATCCGGCGACGCTGATCGTTCCGTCAGGTTTTGCGGTCAGGTCAACCTGTCATTCCTGCCTTTTGTCTGTGTGTGTTACCGTACGGTGTTTTCCGTCTGACGGGGCCACGCCTTGGAAAGACTGCTGAAAGATATGTTCGGCGCGGCTGTCGCGGCGGCCAGACCATCGGTATTCATGCCGCGTGCCATCAGCGCACTGGATCTGACAGAGCCCATCCATGTGATTGGCGCCGGGAAGGCATCGACCGGGATGGCCGAGGTGGTCGAAGCCCTGCTGGATGTCAGGTCCGGGGTCGTTGTCACCAGATATGGTCAGGCTTCCACATGCAGGCTCCGCAGGGTGTCGGTGCTCGAGGCTGCTCATCCCGTACCCGACGAGGCCAGCGCGCGCGCGGCCGTCGAAATTCTATCCGCTGTCCGCGGGTGTCCGCGTGAAACGACAATGCTCTGTCTGTTGTCTGGCGGCGGCTCCTCGCTGATGTCGCTTCCGGTATCAGGCGTGACCCGGCTGGAAAAGGCCAACCTTATTCGTTCGATGCTCGAGGCCGGCGTTCCCATCGATGAGATGAATTGTGTCAGACGTCACATAAGCGCTGTCAAGGCCGGGCGCCTTGCGAAGGCTTCCGCGGCACGTCTGGTCACGCTGGCCTTGTCCGACGTGGTCGGCGACAATCCATCAACCATCGCTTCCGGGCCTACCTCCCCGGATGACACTACGCTTGCTGACGCGCTGGCCGTTCTTGAACGGTTTCGGGTCAAGGCGGCTCCGTCCATCCTGACTGCGTTACGCGACCCGGCCAACGAGACTCCGTCGTCATCCGATCCCGCGTTTGAACGATGCCTGTTCAGAATCGTCGCCTGCGGTAAGGATGCGCTTGCCGCCGCCGGGAAGGTGGCGCGTTCCGAGCGATGGGATGTAATCAACCTGGGAGCCGGAATCACGGGCGATTCCCGGTTGGCCGCCTCGATGATGGCCGGCCGGGTTCGAGAGCTTCGTGCGGCCGGACGACGCTGTGTCCTGCTTGCCGGCGGCGAGACCACAACGGTTGTCCGCGGCCCCGGACGTGGCGGTCGGAATACGGAGTTCCTGCTTGCCCTTGCATTGGAACTGAAGGGGCTGAATGGCATATGGGCGCTTGCCGCCGACACTGATGGAATTGACGGAGTTGGCGGCCATGCCGGCGCATGGTTCGGACCGTCGGTCCTGGCCGGTCTGGAAGAATTGAGCCAGATGGCAATCACGCATCTGGACGACAGTAATTCCGCAGGATTTTTCGAGATGGCGGGAGGACTCATCGAGACCGGTCCAACCGGAACAAATGTGAACGATTTCCGTGCAATATTGATTGATTAGCGTTTTCCGGCGGTCATCGCGGCAGCAAGCACCACGCTCATGCGCTTGGTCATGGCCGGGTCGGCGCGACTGGGCAGTAGAATCGGCACCGACGCTCCACCAACCACCGCGGCTGTCCATGCGTCCGGCACGAACCTGAGTGTCTTGTAGAATACGTTCGCGCTGTTGATTTCGGGGAAAACAAGTATGTCGGCTTCGCCGCAGACCTGGCCGCTGACACCCTTGATCTCGGCCGCTTCATGCGACGTGGCGATATAGATGTCATAGGGGCCCTCGACCACGCACCCGGGAATGGCGCCTGCCCTGGCCATCTGAACCACTTCGTCCGCTTCGACCGTGCTCGGCATCTTCGGATTGATTTTTTCCACCGCGGCGATCATCGCGACCAGAGGTGTATCCACACCGACCCGGTGGACGACGTCGACCGTGTTCCTGACGATAGTTGCCTTGACCGTGGCGTCCGGGGTGATCGTGATTGCGGCGTCCGCGAAGAACAGAGGTTTGTGATAGGTCGGCAGCATGGCCATCGCGACATGAGACAGTGTGCCGCCTTCCGGGACCAGTCCGTACTTGCGGTTCAGCACCGGCTTCAGGTAGTTCTTTGTGCCAAGCTGTCCCTTCAACAGGAAGTCCGCCTCGTGGTTCACGACCAGGTTCACCGCAAGATCAGCGGCAGCGTCCCAGTCCGGTTCGTCGATGATTCTGAATCTGTCGACAGGCAGTCCGACATCCGCGGCAACCTTGCGGATGGCATCAGGATTGCCTATCAGGGCACCTCCGCTGATGACGCCATCGGCCATGGCCATCGCGATACCCTCGAGCGCCTCGGCGTTGTCGGCCGCCGGTACCGCGACCCGCCCCGGATTACCGCGTGCAATCTGCAGGAGCTTGTCGGTGAATGCCTGTTTCTGGTCGAACATGGTTCGCCTCCAGTGAGATGTTGATATTCACGGTCAGTCATTATCGACGAAACCGCGGGCGAGTCAAAGGGGCAGAGACAGAGACAGGTTAAGGATCAGGGCATTCCCGGGGGCTCCCAGCCGTCGCCGTCGACATCCAGGTAGACCGGGTTGGTAACTGAAATCGGAGGACGGCCGTAGCCGGGCATGTTGTCGGCAGCGCTGGCCGACCCTGCGACCACCACTATCCATGTATCCGCCGTCAGCTCGCCCGGATTGAATTCCAGTGTCGCGACATTCGGCTCAAACGTCTGGTCCTGTCCCGATATGTCGATGTCGTGCTCGTCCTGCATGACACCGTTCATGTAGACCCGTATGAACTCCAGGTGCATCCAGGATGGCCATGTGACATCCACTTTGACCGCCACTCCGAACGGATCCGCGGATACGTCGACAACGTCTCCGATAGTCTGCCCGTTAACATCGACCGTGATATACGGACCCGCATACAGGATCGAACGACCCGCGACCAGGTTCCCGAACACTTCGTCGATGGCGATGTCGCCCGGGTTATCGGTTGACGACTGAACCATGTTCAGCGGGTACCCGTAATTCATGTCGAAGCCGTGTATGTCGCTGCCGCCGGCCGCGGTGATCGCGTAGCCCCGGTTCAGGAAACTGAACCAGTGAGCCAGTTGGCCACCATCGAGCTGCGTCATGTTGTCGTTGGAATTTATGAGCTCGATGCCATCGAGTTTGTTCAAGTCAAGCGACTGAACGAAATCCGCCGGATCGTCATCGAGGTCGAGTCCCACGTATTTGAACAGCGCGCTTCCTTCCCACGGATGTGCGGCGCCGACGTACTGGCACTGGTAGACTTCGCGGGCAAGATAGATCAAGTCGTTCGCCGTGTACTGTCTGACGAGGTAACCGGTTTCATCGTATTCCCCGAAGCGGATCGAGAAGTAGGTGGGGTAGGCCGGCGGGTTCTTGCAGTTCATTCCGACCGTGTGGAACCCGAGTGGCGATATCTCGATGCCGACCGTCGATTTCAACAGGTCCTGCATCCCGGCAGCCTCGATTTCGGGTTGGATGTTCGTGAAGCGGTCGTGATCCGTCACCATCGCCAGTTCGATCCCGGCAGCCAGCGCGTTGTGGACACGCTCATCCCTGCTGACGAACGAGTCGATGGAGTCCTCGGCGTGGGCGTGACCGACCACGGTGACCGCGCCAGTCGTGTCGACCACGCGGTTCAGCGTCAGCATGACGTGGGTGGTCTCACCAGGCAGAACCGTGGCGTTGGCCGACATCACCGTGTACTCGAATCCCTTCATCGCCATGACGGTATAATCGCCAGGCAGGACGGAATAGGCTTTGTCTCCGCCATCGATCGTCATGAACTCGCCGTTAACCGCCGCCGGAACGTTCAGACCATTTTTGAGCAGTATTCCAGCGGGCAGCAGTTTGCCTTCGCCGTCGTTTACGGTCACGTGAAGCCGCCCCGTCTTGTTGGTCTCTGCCTGGAACTGATTCAGGTCGTTCTGCGCGACCGAGAGCTGCAGCACCTTGTCCTCGGTGCCCGGCGCCGAGACCGTCAGATCGTGCAATCCGTCAGGAAGATGCATGACGACGTTTCCATCGTTGTCCGGACGCGCCGCGGTGACCCAGCCGAGGTTGCCGGTCGACCCGGACTTCCTTGCCGTCACGCGGACGTCCGACATCGATGTCAACGATTCGCCGGTTGTGATCGTTCCGGTTACGGTCCGTAGACCTTCGCGTCCACGAAGCTCCCAGGCGCGTGCCGCAACGCTGTCGATGTCGCCGGAGCCGACGATGAGATAGGCAGTGACCGATACCGATTCGCCACCTTTAAGGGAAGGGGCGGCCAGTTCGGTCAGCAGCAGATCCTCTTCGGCCAGCATCACCTTCGGGAATGCGTCCGCAGGGGCCGTGAAGCCGATCGAAACGTCGCTGGCGGCACCGGCCATCCACTCGATATCGTTCCGTCCGACGATACAGGATTTGAGCTCGCCGCAATGGCCGTAGAACTTCTCGAAGCGCTTTCCGAGTTGAACAACCGTGCCGACCGACACCTGCTGCTCGAATTTGGCGTTGTTGGTCACGGTCAGGTTGACCGTGAGTTCGCGCGCGTCGGGTTCGAGGACATAGTCCATAACTGCACGAAGGTTGAACGGGGTCGTCGGTATCAGCATGTCTATAATCGAAAGGCCGTGGTCAAAGCCGGTGACCCGAACCACCGCCCTGCCCGAGTAGGTTCCGTCATCGACGATCTCGATTGATTCGGGCTTCAAGGCGCGTCCAAACCCGATCATCGGGAACAGTTCCATGAACTTCTCGTGGCCTTCGTCACCGGCTTCCCTGACCAGGTCCGCGTCAACCACGTTGCCGCCGAAAGGAGCGTAGAGCCCGATCTCCTGAGTCCTGACGATGAAACGCACGTTCTTGTTTGAGATAAGAATGTCCCCGATCGTGCTTGTGGCAACAGGCCCGAGCATCAAATCCTCAGCCGACTCGATGACCCTGGCTGAAGCGCCGCCCTCGTATGGCACCAGATCCTCGGTGGCATCCGTGGCGACATCGTCGCCCTGATCTTCGTGGTTCGCGTCCAGCAGGACATCCTGCACGGTGTCCGGCGTGGTTTCGTCGTCGGCCACGACATCCTGAATCGTGTCAGGCGCGTTCACGTCGACCCCGGTGTCCTCGACCTGAGGCGTGTCGCCGCATCCAATGCCTAGAAGCACCAGCGGGATCAACATTACGGACATGCGTTTCATTGTCTTCTCCATCTTGTTGCCGGCACGTGGGTGACCAGACGGCATCGAATATTACCAGATGGCGGAGGGTTCGGAGATTTTTCGGAGAAACAAGTGATCAGAGTTGCTTCTTGCAGAAGTACCAGTCGACGCACTCGTAGCCTTCGTTGACACGCTTCTCTGCCGCGTCGACCGTGGCTGGCGGAGGAACAATCACCTTGTCGCCCTCGTGCCAGTTTTCCGGTGTCGCCACGCCGTACTTGTCCGAGGTCTGCAACGCCTTGACGATTCGCAGGAATTCGTCGATCTGGCGCCCGTTGCTGAGGGGGTAGTAGACCATCGCCCGCAGGATTCCCTTGTCATCGATGACAAAGACTGCGCGGACCGCGGAGGTGTTGGACGCTCCCGGCTGGATCATGCCGTACTTCGCGGCCACTTCCATCGACAGGTCTGCGATTACAGGGAATTTGACCTCGACGCCGAAGTTCTGCTTGATGTTCCTGACCCAGGCGATGTGTGAATGGACGCTGTCGATGGACAGACCGATCAAATCGGTGTTCATCGCCAGGAACTTGTCGTGTGCCTTGGCGAACGCGATGAACTCAGTGGTGCAGACCGGCGTGAAATCCGCCGGGTGCGAGAAGAGGACAACCCACTTTCCCTTGTAGTCGGACAGTGTCTTCATGCCATGGGTGGTCGGAGCGGTAAAGTCGGGGGCCGGTTCGTTCAGCTTCGGGAATCCGTAAACCTTTTCATCCATGTTGTATCTTCCTTTGCGCCACGCGTGGACGCGAATGAGTAAACCAAATCATGCGAGCCAGACTCAACAGGATTGAAAATATCCTGTTTAGCGGCAGTTGTTAGTCGTCAATTCTTAACGTGCTGTTTTTCTTAAGAAATGTCGGTCGGTGGGCTGGCGGTTGGAAACGTTTTGATAACAGTTTATCTCTTTCCCGCCTTGCGAAGCGCTATCGAAAAAGCAGTTTCGCCGGCCGGTTCGCGGTCGCGCTGTCCCGGCGCCGCCGTATACCTTTTTACCAGTTCCTTTTCCATGACCGCGTCCGGATCGACTGTTGGAGCGGCCTTCTCGGGTGCGGTCTGGAGTGCCTTGATCGACAGGCCGATCCGGCGGGACGCCTGGTCGATCTTCAGAATCGATGCCTCCACGGAATCGCCGATCGACAGAACGTCTCCGGGATGCCGGATGCGCTTGGCAATAGCGATCTCGCTGACGTGAACCAGCCCCTCGACGCCAGGCAGGATCTCGACGAACGCGCCGAAATTCATCAGCCGCGTCACGCGGCCATGGACGGTCATGCCTTCCTTCAGAGCGGTGGCTGCGCCGATCCAGGGGTCGTCGTCGGGGTTTCGAAGCGTCGCGGAGATCCTGGGACGGCCATCCTTCTCCTCGACTCGGGTGATCTCGACCGTCAGTTCGCGGCCGATCTCCATTCCGGCGAGGATCTCGTCACGACCGTGCCAGCCCAGTTCGGAAACCGGAACCAGCGCGTGAATGCCGCCACCGACATCGACGAAGACGCCGAACTTCTCGACCTTCACGACATGAGCCGGGATCATTTTGCCAGGCTTGAGTTCGGCAAGGATGTGTTCGCGCTCGACCGCCTGTTCCTCGCGGAGCAGCGCGGCACGCGAGAGTACCGCCTCGTGCTCCCTTACCTCGATCACCTTGAACTGGAATACCCGACCGACGTAGTTCTCGGCCGGCCCTGCCTGACCGAGTTCGATCTGGCTGATAGGTATGAATGCGCGGATGCTGCCGATCGTGGCAGTGAATCCACCCTTGTTGCTGCCGGTCACCTTGGCCTCGATCGGCAGGTTCGCCTCGCGGGCCATGTTGACCGTGGACATGTCCGCTCCGCGTCCTCCGACCGAGCGCGACAGCACGGTTACGCCGCCGCCAAACCTGACGACGGTCGCTTCGACCGAATCGCCGATTTTCATTCCCGCAAGCTCCTCGGGCGTGAAGTCGGCGAGGCTTATCGAGGCTTCGCTGCGCTGGCCGATGTCGACAAGCAGCGCGTCGTCACCCAGCGATACGATGGTTCCAGTGACCTTTTCGCCCACGTTGTAGTATTTGAATCCGTCGTGGAACGTCTCGTTCAGCATCGCCTCGAAGTCTTCGTTCAGGTCCAGGTTTTCGTCTTCCATTTTGAAATCTTCCGAATGTGCATCCCATTTCCTGCCGGAAAGCCGGCGCGCGCGATACTAAGCCAATTTGAGGTTGCCGGAAAGCCGTCCGGCTATAAAATACGGCAGGCCGTGCTTTTCCAGTTTCGGCCCGAACAACCCAGGGAGTAAAAAACATGAGAAAGATACTGATCCTCGCGGCCGCGGTTGTCGCACTTTCCGCGTTCGGCTGTTCAAAGGCGTCGACTCAGGCGTCGGAAGCCCCGGAACCCGCGGTGGCAAAGACGACGGCCCCGGCTCCGGCTCCGGCCCCTGTCCCTGCTCCGGCCCCTGTCCCCGCCCCGGCCCCTGTCGCGGCACCTGCCCCCGACGCGGCACCTGCCCCGGTCACTGGCAAGGTGAAGGTAGTCATTCAGACAAGCATGACCTCGGTGGGAGACGGAGTGATCGAGATGGAACTCGACGCCGACAAGGCCCCGAAGTCGGTTGGAAACTTCGTGAAACTGGCCGAGAAGGGTTTCTATGACGGAATCCTTTTTCACCGCGTGGTGCCTGGATTCGTGATCCAGGGCGGCGATCCGTTGACCAAGGATCCGGCCATGCGTCCGCGTTGGGGCTCGGGTGGACCGGGATACAAGTTCGAGGATGAGCCGGTCAAGGGTGATTACGTCCGTGGCGCCCTGGCGATGGCGAACGCGGGCCCGAACACGAACGGCAGCCAGTTCTTCATCTGCGTCGCGGATCTGACCGGCAGGCTTCCGAAGAATTACAACTGGTTCGGCATGGTGACGAAGGGTATGGATGTGGTTGACGCCATCGTCGCCCTGCCGCGCGATCGCCGTGACTGCCCGACCACCGATGTCGTGATGAACAAGGTCACGGTTGTCAGGTGACCAGTCCCCGTCCCCGCGTCAATTTGACCTGCATGGAACGTCCGGGCACTCGCCCCAGAGTCCGACACCCTGTCTGGCGGCTTGTCTGGCCGCCTCCCTGACAGGCGGGGCATCCGGATCCTCTTGAAGAATCCAGGCACAGGCCAGACCTCCGGAGGCCAGCAGCAGACTGGCGTCCTTGCCGTCGATGATGACGTGGGCCAGCACCCTGCCGTAATCGTCGAAGCATTCGGTCGCGTATCGCAGCGCGACCTTCCTGCCCTGCAGCAGCGATACCGCGCCGGCCGCGGATTGTGCCCCCCAGCATGCATCAGCCTCGGGAGCGTCGATCGACAGCAGGCGGACGCGTGTTCCGTTGTCAAGTTCCACGGTGTCGCCGTCAATCACATGCGCCACGACTCCGGTGGCCGGTCCGCACGCCGGCCAGCAGCCCGCCAGAAGCGCCGTGGAGACTGCCGACAGGATCGCGCCGACCGCGGCTCTGGCCGGGAATCCGCCGTTTCCGGATTCGTGACAGGAAATGAGTCTGTTCATTTTGAACGTCCACAGGAGACTTCCAGCGAACCTGGGGTTGCGGCCGGCTTCGATGCGCACCTGGTCGTCACGAACGACGCCGGATCGTCGTCGGCGTCCGCGGCGTCGGTTCCAGTGGCGATGGATTTTTTAAGCGAAACCGAGGCGCCGTCAGGCACCTTGGGATGTCTTGCCGTCGCGACCGTGTTGCCCTTGCTGTCGATGATATGCAGCGTGGCCACGCCCGCGGTGGCGTTGTACAGCGTTGAGTCGCCGTTCAGCGGCAAGTCTGATCCACCGATCACGACCACCGCCCCTGCCTGGACGGGATGACATTCATCATCCTTTACCTTGAATTCCCGTGACGATGCCTGGTCGTCCGGGCCGTTGAAATGTATGACGGTAAGCCCACCGAGGTCGAAACCAGCCAGGGCCAGAACCTCGATCCATTCGTTTGCCAGAGTGTCAGCCCCATCCGGGTTCGCGAATACTTCCGTCACGACCAGGTCGTCAGCGACAGGTCGTCGAACGTCGCGCATCAGACCGGTGGCGTTGTCCAGACATGTGTCTTTGTTCGAGCACTCATGATTGGCTTCGCCAGGGCTGCCGTACCACCCTTCATTTTCGGGCATCGCCACCGTTGAAGGGCACCACTCCAGAGGGGAGTCGGATGACGCGGTCGTTGCCGCCTGCAGCGAACGTCCCTCGTCGGGTGCCTCCGGTGACTCTCCCCACGCGACGTAATCCACCTCGACGGCACCGCACATCAACGAGAAGGACCCCTCAACATTTGAAAGGACAAGTGACGACACCGAGATGCCGTTCGGTTTCCCTGCCGGCGGTGCCTCGGAAATGACTGCACGCGCGCCGGGTTCCAGTCCGGCGCTGGTCCAGCCGGTGACCGCGGATACCACCGGTCTGGCGGAGGATCCCGATACGGCGACCAGACCTTCCAGCGATATCCGGCGATCTGACACGTTCATAATCTCGACGTATTCAAGCCCCTCGTCCACGCCCGGCGGATCGATCATCAGTTCGGTCACCACGACTTCGCCGCCGATGCAGTCGCAACGCGGGGGCTGAGTGCTTGAGTCCCGGACATCCGGACCACACCCTCCCGTAGTGAAGACGGTGGTTATGGCGACAGCGAGCGCTGCCAGGATTAACACCAGCGATTCGAGTTCCCTGCTTGCCATGAGATCCTCCTTTGAAGCCGGTTAACCGGGGGCATCGGCGCTCTTCGGTTTTCATCGTCTGTCAGCGCCACCACCAGCTCCGATCGACAGGGAGAGGGTCGCGGCGAATTCGTTCGGGCCGGTCGCGGTGTCAACATCCTGGATGCGCGACGGTCGATCGTCGACATGACGCGTGTATCGGAACGAGGCGTCGATCAGTATCAAAGTTTTTCCGGCGGCCAGTCGTTGAAGCAACGCAATCCCGGCGTCCAGCCTCGAGTCACCTCGACATGCCGCCGGGATCGGGCCGTCGATCCGTGTCGACGCGCAGCCCTGGCCGGGAGAGGGAGATGTGTCGGCGACCATGGATTCGTCCGACCATCTGAACCAGCCCGACAGCTTCGGACCGGGCCACAGCTCCGTGTCGACGCGCAGCGTTGCGGTCATGTCGATGTCGAACCTGTCCTGAAGAGTGGCGGAATCCAGTATGCCCTGGCTGATCCGGGCCGTGACCGCGGTTCGCGGGATCCTTTTGGTTCTGACCGAGAACGCCCAGTCCATGCGGCAGCCTCCAGACAGGTTGCCTGTGGAAGCGGAGTGGTACGGCTCGAAGGAGAACGCGCGTCCACTTCTTGTGACGTCTCGGTCCTGATATCGGAATTCAAGTCGCAGCGTCTCATGACTGGACGCGAAGACCTCCAGGCCAGTCGCGGTTTCGATGTCCAGGTGCGGAGTCGAGTCTGGCGTATCGTCCTGTTCATGCCAGGCGGCGTCCAGCCTCAGACGGTTGCGCGTGAATGCTGATGACCTCCATGTCAGATCGAATCGTCCGCCAGTCTCATCCCGCGCGCGATTCCCACGATATCGTGACGCGTCCGCGGTGGAACCGGTCCAGGGGTTATCCCAGTTGGTCGGATACCATCTGAACGAAGGTTCTATGTCGAGGCCGGGCAGCGGCGAGTATGAAGCCTCTGCGACCGCCGCCACGGCGCCGACGTCGTTGACTGCCAGCTCCGTAATGAAGATCCCGTCGTTCGGCAGGACGGCGCTTCCGGCAACACCCGCGGCACCGAAGATTTTTCGGTCCTCGGGCATCCTGGACGATGTGGATGGACCTATGCCGGGTGCGTCCGGCCTGTATCTCAACCCGGTCGCCCACCCGATGGCCTGGACGCGCCATACGTCGTTGCCGAAGCCGATGCTGGCGCCAGCCGTTCCCTCGCGCAGGACGTTTGTCAACGTTACACCCGATGTCGATTCGCCGGCGGCGGCCTCGTCATCGAAGAGCATGTATGGCGCCATGTCTGCGTCACCGCAGTCGATATCCATATTTGCGCATCTATCCCAGACGACGTCGCGTCGGGACGGATCGGCAAACCTGTACGAAGCGAACACCGTGCCGTTCACGGTATGGCCAGAACTGCCGACGGGTGCCTTGAACTGGACCGCGACACCCGAGAAGCGGTTACGCACGCCGAAAGAGCCGGTGTCGGCTGAGTGGGTGAACGAATTCGAGACGCGGGCACCATCGGGACGTCGAAGACCTGTAATATCCATGGTCAGGCCCGAAGCGAAGCCGACCTGGAAAGTCCCCGCAATCACGCTGATTCCGGGATTGTGCCACGCCAGGTAGAAACCTCCGGGATCCACGTTAATTGCCGGTCCCGTTCCGATGAGTGTCTTAACTCCCGCAGCCTCGCCGAATCGGATTGATGTCAGTCCCGGCAGAACCAGAAGAACTGCGCCTGCTTCCCATGAGTCGTGCCAGGCCGCCTTGAACAGGAGCGCGTTGTCGGGCAATCGATTCACCGGCGCCACTCTGGCCAGGCGATCCGAATGCCACGTCGACGCCACGCGCGCTTCGACCCTCCAGTCAGACGGGGGCCTGCTGTCCACCATGGCGAAACGTGTCAGTGCCTCGGCCGCCGCCGGCGACAGCCCCGGTGTCTTCGCAGCTTCAAGGATGGAACCGAACCGGCCGGCCTTCGAGCGTCGCGCGACCAGCAGTCTTGCATCGGACAGGGAGACTCCCGGGAGCTCGACCAGTTCGTTTATGCCGGCGGTGTTGACGTCAAGTCCGATACTCTCGGCGGTCTCGATGGCGTCGCGCGTCTGTTCGTCAAGCCCGAGTCCCGATGGATCGGCACCCTCGGGCCACGAGGTCTGCGCCACGACTCGCGAGCTGGAAAACAGCGTCGCCAGTAACGTTGCGGCCAGCGCGTGACGAAACCCAGACATCCCGGGAGTCCGAATGGAAGCCTCGCGAATGTTTCGGAAATCACGAGGATTGTGTTCAAACTATTTGTCTGTCGGGCGTTGCCGCCGCAGTTGACTGGGGGGGTGCATTTGTCGCATGATTCACCGGTTTGGCTGTTCCCATTTCTGGGGCCTCGCGAATTTGACTGAAATTGCCAGGTGGTATCGATGAAGCGGCTGTTGGGTGCTCCACGTTCCGTGAGTTTTGCGCTGGTTGTGCTTCTGTCGTGCGTCACGTTCGCGGGCTGCGAATTCGAGGATGTCGCTGGCGAAGTCGGAGGTGTCTCTTCCCCGATCATCAATGGCGAGGTTCAGACAGGTTGGCCGGCGGTCGGTTCCCTGGTCATGTCCTATCCCGGATACGGGTTCACAGGTTCGTTCTGTTCCGGAACCCTGATCGACAAGAGATGGGTGCTTACCGCGGCGCACTGCGTGACGCCTTCCAGAGATTTCCCGATCGCGCCTGGCATCGTGTCCTTCATGTTCACCAACGACGCCAGACCCGCATCCGACGGTTCACGCCCCGAGGGAACTCTGGTACAGGTCGACTATTTCGTGCCACACGCGAGCTACGACGGCCAGAACAACGACTGGGATATCGCGTTGGCGCATCTGTCCCGAGACGTCACCGAAGTCACGCCGTTGCCGATCAATACATCTTCGATGGGAACTCTTGATGGAAAGCAGGCGTTCTTCGTCGGTTTCGGGGTCGATAACGGCGCAACCGAGACGGGCGGCGGCCTGAAACGTTCCGCCTACATCCCGATTTCAAACGTCGAATCCAGAACTTTTGGTACCGATGCCTACAACACCGCGGTCTGCTTCGGCGACTCGGGGGGGCCGGCTCTTTACCAGTTCAGCGGCGTGTGGAAGGTGATCGGCGTCAATTCGGCCGTAATGGGATGGGGACAGGATCCGTGCGTCGGTGTGGGAATTCATGTCCGCGCTGACGCGCACAAGACCTGGATCTCCGATCGGATGGCTGACACCCCACCGAACTGCAACACCACATCCAGCGCATGTCTGTGTGGCGCGGCATGTCAGGCGACCGGTGAATGCGATGCCAGCGCATGCTGGACGAAAGACTGCGGTGAAATGGTTGACTGCGTCTTTGAATGCGCTTCCGCGTCCAATTACGACAAATGCGCGAACGCCTGCTTCAACTCAGGCGACGACGGTGCTCGTCAGTCTTTTGACGCCATCATGGGGTGTTATGCCTCCAGTTGCTATGCCTCCCAGACTGCCTGGGAAACCTGCATGAGCGGTTCGTGCAATTCCCGGTATAACGAGTGCTACCTGGCGGGCCGTGACAAGCTGGATTGCCGGGGGGTCTTCGAGTGCTATTCCGGCTGCTTCTACTCCATGTGCGAGAATGGCTGCGAGTATCTGGCCCTGCCCGGAAACGAGGCGGAATGGGCGGAGATGAAATCGTGTTACCTGGCCCAATGCGACGGCAAGACCGGTTCGGAACTGACGATCTGCCTGTCCGAGAAGTGCCCTTCGCAGACAACGGGCTGCTTTAAGCCCGCCGAGTGCAATCCGGTCGGTGGTGACTGCCCCGACGGATTCAAGTGCCGTCAGTTCATGACGCATACGACCGACTGTGTCGAAAGCCAGGGAAAGGGCCTGGGGGAGACCTGCAAGGTCGAGGTGGGCAAGGCTGATCCCTGCGGCGACGGCCTGGTATGCGTTTCCGGTGAAGGAGGGCGCCTCT
>CAZNJW010000055.1:0-16670 GCA_964573455.1 uncultured Anaeromyxobacteraceae bacterium
CTTTGTATTCCAGGCGTACAATCTCATTCCGGTTCTCTCGGCATTCGAGAATATCGAGTACCCGCTGATTCTCAGAAAGGTTCCAGCCTCCGAAAGGAAACCACGGGTAATGGAGATGCTCGAGGCGACTGGATTGACCGGGATGGCCGACCGTCGCCCGGGTCAGATGAGCGGCGGCCAGCAGCAACGTGTCGCCGTCGCGCGGGCACTGGTGTGCAATCCCGCCCTCGTGCTCGCGGACGAACCGACCGCCAATCTGGACTCGGCAACGGGACAAACGCTGATGGACCTGATGCGCCGACTGAACCTTGAAAAGGGAACGACATTCCTGTTTTCGACACACGATCAGATGGTCATGGATGCTGCGACAAGGTTGATCAAAATGAAAGATGGACGCGTTGACAGCGATCTCCGTGGCACAAGGCCACCGGAAAAAGCCTGATGGCGCGAATCTCCTCCACCAACCCAAAATGCACAGATATCAAAAACTTGCGCATCCAATTGCGAAGCCATAGAATAATCTGGCATTTCTTGAGAGGCTTATCATGAAACATGTACTGACGCTCGCTCTGGGTCTTTGTCTCGTGGCCTTCGCCGCGTGTGGCGACGACACCCCTGGACTGGACATTATCGAACAGGATATTCAGGACATCGGACAGGATTCAGCGACGCTCGATGACGTTGCCGAGGATCCGGGAACCGAACGTGACACCACGGTACCCGACACGAATGTGCCCGACACGAATGTGCCCGACACGAATGTGCCCGACACGAATGTGCCCGACACGAATGTGCCGGATACGAATGTGCCGGATACCAACCCTGAAGACCTCGGCGTCGAGGATCCGGGCCAGGATCCTGACGTGACCCCCGGGGACACGAACATCAAGGACACGAACATCGAGGACATTGAGCCGGTCGACGTGACCCCCGAGGACGTTACGGCCGAAGTCGAAGAGGACGTCGTCGTGGACACATTCGAGCCCGAATGCGACAGTGACGACGACTGCCTCATCTACGGCGAGCAGACTGATTGCGCCTGGTGGCGTTGCGACACTCAGGCCGGACTCTGCGTTGAGGAACTGGCAGAAACCGGCGCAACCTGCTCCGATGGCGACTTCTGTACCGGTCCGGACTACTGCGAGGCTGGAAGCTGCATGACCGGTCCGGCCATCGACTGTGACGACACCAACGCGTGTACCATTGACACATGCGAAACGGCCATCGGCTGCGTGAACACACCCGATCTGACCATCACGGCCGTTCTGACCTGTGGAACCGGCGTCTGCTACAACGAGATCGAACAGTGCACCGAAGGCGCCGAGAACGTCTGCGTTCCGGGTGAAGGCAGGGCGGAAACCTGCGACGGCATGGACGAGGATTGCGACGGTGAGACGGACAACGGCAATCCGGGTGGCGGACTGGCCTGCGCCAGCGACCTGCTCGGTCCGTGCCTCGAAGGAACGACGGCGTGCGAGGGTGGCATGAGCGTTTGCGTGCCTAACATCCTTCCCGAGCCCGAAAAATGCGACAAGGTCGATAACGACTGCGACGGAAACATCGACAACGACCCGGTCAGCAGCGGCATGCCTTGCGCGGTCTCCGGCCAGCTTGGCGCCTGCGCGGTCGGCAGGACCGGTTGCACGAACGGCCTGATCACCTGTGTCCAGACCGTATTCCCCGAGTCCGAGCTGTGCGACGGCGTAGATAACGACTGCGACAACGACATAGACGAAGGCAATCCGGGTGGTGGCGTACCCTGCGCGACGGGTCTGCAGGGCGTCTGCAACGAGGGTATCACCAGTTGCGCAACAGGTTCGATGGTCTGCCAGCAGACCGGCTTCCCTGGCAGCGAGATCTGCGACGGTCTGGACAACGACTGTGACGGCGTGACCGACCCAGCGAACACTACCGGTTGCACGGTTTACTACCGCGACCAGGACAACGACGGGTACGGCATGTCCGAATCACGCTGCGTGTGCGCCCCGACCGCTCCTTACACGGCCACGAACACGAGCGACTGCTGCGATACCGATCCGCTGGCCAACCCGGGTGGCACCACTTTCCGCACAGCACCGAACCAGTGTGGTTCCTACGACTTCAACTGTGACGGCGCGAACACCCGCCAGTATGTGTACGGTGACGGGTCGTGCGGTGGCCTGCTGGTCTGCAAGCAGGACATGGTCGAAGGTTGGAAGGGCGCGGCCCCGAACTGTGGTCAGACAGGTGTCTTCCTGGAAAACTGCACGTTCGAATTTGGCATCCCACCGGAATGCATCGAGACCACCAAAAACCTGACCCAGGGCTGCTACTGAGCCGCGCCGTCCGCATTCACACCTGATGAATCACACTGACTGAGCCTGCATAACTCACAGATGACTGAGTCTCTCGTGTATGGGTAACTCCCATATGCGCCATCAACTCAGAATAGTTGCAGGACGCGCGTCGGCACCGGCTGCATTATGTCTCCTTGCTCATTGACCGTGGCCACTCCCGGCGCTACTATCGCCTTGCATCACCGGGTATAGGTTCTTTCTGACTTCCTTGGCCCGAAAACTGGGGGACAGCATGGTATTGATTCGCCATTCAGACTCAGGTTCTTGTGTCGCACGCATTCTGTCGGCAGCGTTGCTCGCGGTTGTTCTCGCCCTTGCGCCTGGCTGTGGGTCGGAGTCGCCATCCACGGACATTTCAACCGACGCTGTTCCTGATGTGATTTCGGACGTGGTTGACGACGCATCCACCGATGTGCTCATCGACGCACCAGTGGTCACTGACACGGCAACCGAGACGGACACCGGAGAAACCGGTGGCGACCAGGTGATCCATGTGGACCTGACCGGTCTTCCCGCACAGGAAACCGCGTATCTGCACATCGGCGACAAGGTCTATACGCTCAAACGGCATGACGAGGATACACGCGACGACGCCCGCGATGACAACAACCTGCTTCAGACCGTCACGGACGAGGATCTCACTCACTACGCCGAGGGCGTCGAGTTGCCCGACGACAGGGTAGCCCTGATGTGGGTGACTCATACCCCGGACGATAACAGGGTCGGCGAACATGGTTTCGGCCTCGTGGGGATTCACATCCCCGAACGCTCGATCACCAAGGCCAGAACTATCCGGGCCCACCAGGGTTGGACCAGATACAAGAAGTACCTTGTGAACCCTCTCCCGAAGCGGGACTCGAACGGTACTGAACTGATGCGCGTCGGAACGGACGCGAACGACGACCCGGACGAATTCGTGACCCCGATGGATGCGGCCAAGGCGATCCTTTTCCACCATCCGGAACTGACCAATCTGGACCCGGACATCGCGGCGCTGGTCATGACTCACATCGAAAACTCTGTCGGTCTGATCGAACTCGCTGAATCGATATCGGCTCAGGGCCCGGCATACGAACATGATGATGCTTATTCTGACGGCTGGGCGGTCCTGGAACCGATTCTCGATGACCAGGGTAACCGCCGCCTGAAAACGGACGGCACACCGTTCTACAACTACAACCTTTCCGACAAGACGGTTGCCGATGCCGAGCTGGTGCTGAAGAATGTTCTGCGGGCGGCGCACAACGACCTGGCACTGAAGGGGAGCACCTACCACACCCAGGACGGCGTAGGCTCAATCGATGTCACTCCCGAGACTCCAGCAGCATTGCGGGCGGGCGAATCGGCCTATTACAACTGGAGCCTGGATCACACTCAATCCAGGTCCGGCCTGGAAGCCAGAATCAGCCCTCTGGACAACAACCCGACCACCGGCAACCGCCGCGTCAAGATCAGCCTGAAGAATCACTGGCTGCGACATCTGACATTCTTTGTCGGCTTCGAAGATTCCTTCGGCCAGAGGGTTGAGATACCTGCCGGCCAGACCACCAGCCACGACGACACGGCCAACAAACTCCAGTATGTGGATCACCTTGAACCGGTCATCACAATCATGGGCATCCCTCTTCCCGCAGACTGGGAAGACTACACCATCGAGATTCCCAACGACGCCAGCAGGGTCAATCTTTACGCAGGTGGACTCGGCGTTGGGCACCTGGATTTCCCGAAGGTCGCGAACGACGGAATCATTCTGACCGCGGTTTTCGAGTACGGTCTGCCTACCATCTTCCTTGCGGCCGGCGCCGGGCTTCAGAGTACCGAGTGGTACAAATCAATCATGGCGGACAGCGAACTGGTCTTTGCGATCGCGGCGATCGGCGGGTTCCTGCTCGCCGGCGAGAACGCGGCCGAGATCGGCCTGGGCGGCAATCCCAAAAGGGTCCTGTCCAGGTCCGCAAGCATGATTGGTGGAATTCTGCTGTCGTATGGCTGTCAGAAGCTGAAGACCTATCTGGTCGCGAAAATGGCCGAAACCCAGTTCGAGCAAGCTATCCCCTTTGTCGGATGGGCACTCAAACTGCTCAGCATCTCGGCAACCCTCAGCGCGATCGCGCAGACAACGGTCGAGGTGCTCAGTTCGCCGTGGGTGATCAAGAACTCCGCGACCGCGACACAGAAGATGCGCATCACAATCAATCGCGATCCGGACGACTACCAGTTCCCGGCCACGGCCACGTCGTACAAGCTGATCATCAAGTGGGGTGATGCCGCCGACAGGACGATTGGCCCGGTTCCGATGCCCGGAACCACAGTCAGCGAACCGATCGTGGTCGAAATCGACGAGGCACTCGCTGGTGGGGTGGTCGAGGCGACCGTCGGCTTCTACTCCGACACCGGATGGCTGGCTGGACGCGGTTCGACAGGCAGAATTTCGAATGTGCTGCCGGTTGGACATGACACGCTCGACGCCTCGATTACCATCGAAGAAATGCTGGTGCCGCTCGATGAGACAACGCTCTACAGTCACAAGCAGAGCCTTAACTACATATCCGGCAAGTACGAATGGGTCGCGGGCGAGGCCCCGGACGAGACGATCGCGGATCTTTCGTGCAACAACGTCGGTTCGCATCTGTGCCAGCTCGACAACATCACGTTCTCGCAACGCACCGGCATGTTCGGTTATGCGTGGCAGGCGGCTGGCCCGGGAATGACACAGTGCGATACGACGACAGCGGATCTGCAGCTTCACTACGTTCAGAACCTGTCGGCGAAGCAGGACCCGGGCATTGCCTACAAGAGTCTGGAATGTGGCATGTCAACACAGTCGACCATCATCTACGACCTTCTCGGGCCGGTCGACGGCAGTGGCGACAACTTCTTCCTCGACACTCGTGACGGCCAGTACCACCTTCGAAAGGTGGTCCTGGACGAAACAACTCCAATGACTTACCTGGGCAACAGTTGGGGCCGCTTCACACAGCCGCTGGACGACATCGCGATGCGCGACGGCGGGTACGTCGTCGGTGCCAACTGGGTCAACAGCAAACTCGAAATACTTAAGCTGCCCGACGAACCCTTCCCCGACGAGACCGCCCCGTGGGCACAGCTCCTCAGTGGAGAGGGCACACGCGAAGGTTTGCTGCATGGTCCCAAGGCCATAGCGTTTACGGCGGATGGCACCCTGCTGATCCTCGAATCTCTGAACAAGCGCATTCAGGCGCTGGACATCGACGGCAACCCGATCAAGTACTTCCAGAACAAAACCGAATATTTCACTGCGCTGCACGCCGAGACCGAACAGGTCACGTATCTGGACATGGGGGTAGAGTACATGGGATACATCTACGTCCTTTCCTACATCAATGACGGTGCCAGCGCGGACGACTACCGGCTCGATATCTACTCACCCGCCGGGGACTTCCTGTCACGAACCACAGGGTTCGCCGCCGCGAAAATGACGGTCGACCTCTGGCGCAACGTGTATTCTCTGAACTACGAGAAGATTGCGGGACCGGGAGGACGAACAGAACCATCCGTAAGCGAATGGATTCCCTCGACTCCAGCACCGTGACCAGGCAGCGGTCCTGCTGACGGCGACACAAGACTTGTGCCAGGTCCCTGAATCTGAGAAGGCTCTGAATCCAAGGAGGAAGAGACATGAAACGAATACTGAGGCTCTCTCCAATTGCGCTTTTCCTGCTGGCAGCAGTGGCATGCGGCGATGACACCCAGAATCCAGACGATGGCGGAAGCCAGGACGTCCAGACTCAGGATGCTGAAAGTGACCCCGGCATCTTGGATGACGCTTCAATCGACGATAGTCACTCTGCCGACAACATCGTCACGGACATGTTCGTCCACGACTATCTGTCCGACGACACGAGTGACATCACGCCACCACCCGAGCTCCGGCGCATGTCACCAGGTATCGCCTACCACGAACACGCGCTTGATGAACTCGAGGAGGACGTGGATCTGAACCAGGACGACACGGTGCTGCTGTGGCTGGAACACCCGTCGTCGAACGGTCTGTTGGGCGACACCGGCCTCCAGGCCGGTCGCGACATGCTCGAATACCGATACTTCGAGCCTCATGAACACACATTCTGCTGGAACGAGACTGCCGAAGGCACGCCGCATCAAATGAGTCTGGTCGACAGCGATGGAAACGAAATCCTGACAATAACCGAAGGCGAAGGGTGCAAAACTGTCACGCTTGAGCCCGGTCTGTACACCAAACACTTCACTCACGGAAGCGGGGCTCAGGATGGCGAACTGATATTCATTCAACCCGACCCGGTTGAACCCGAAACGCCGGCCGAGGCATTCTCACGCAACAGCCGCAGGCTCCACACCCGGGCCGCTGGCCTGCCGTGTCAGCCAGTCGCAACCCTGACTCATGGCACCATCGGACAACTCCAGAAAGGACAGATCGGCATCACGGATACTTGCTCGCCGGTCTCCACCACCACCGTCTGGGTCTACGACCAGGACTGCTCCAACCTGTCGACGGGCCAGGGTGCGCCGAATATCGTTATCCAGGGCGTGTACACCGGCCCCAACACCCAGGCGATCGTCCACCGCGCCGCCTGGTACAGCGGATATTCCGTTGTCGCTGCGAACGCAGGAAACACGCCGGTATGCCTGTCTAATCCCCATTTCACATACGACTACTGGACGTCCGCGGAATACTCGTTGAAAGTCTGGACGAACAATCCGACGACGCCCGAAACATCCTGCATGGTCAAATGGGTGGGGCGCAACGACGAGCTACCCTGGTCCGGTCCGTCGGATGGCGAGGTCTGGCTTTTCACGAAGCCCGGATGGAACAGGACGGACGCAATCCACGACGCATCGTGGGTACAGATGGTCTTTATCCTGAACGGTCCCTGCTACGACCTGTGCAGGATCAACGCGTCCGAGACGATTACCTCGGCGCGCGTCGGGCCGAACACGGTTATGACGACCTATCTGGATCCGGGATACCTGGGTCAGAGTTTCCCCTATCAAGGCGACGTGGCCACGTTCGGCGCGGACAACCGCCTGATCGAGTCGATCTATGTTGAGAGTCTCGCCCAGTACAACCAGGAAACGACACTGATCAGGACCCGCAACTGCAACCAGTGCAACCTTATCGGGCTCAGGCTGGTTGAAGGCGAGAACCTCTCAGGGGCGCAACTTGTCGGCGCGAACCTCACGGGCGCACGCATGATCGGGGTGGATCTCTCGAACACAAACGCTACCGGCGCGGTATTTCGAGGGGCCAATCTGGCCTATTCAAGCCTGAAAAACGCGACCCTGTCGAACGCTGTTTTCGAGGGTGACAGTCACACTGGACCGGCGAACCTGAGCTATGCCTACATGCCGAACGCCAAGCTCGATCATGCCCACCTGAACGACGTAATCGCGGACTACGCGCAGATATACGGCGGACAGGCCACCGTTCTTCAGGCCACGATGGTAGGCATCCACCTGGCGAACTCGATCCTGTCGAACATGGACTTCTCGCAGGCTGCCATGAAGGGTGCGACACTGACCGGCGCCAACCTGATTTCAGCCAGTTTCCTGGGAGCGGATCTCAGTTCGGCAAATCTGGTCAACGCCAGCATCCAGGGCGCCAGATTCGACGGGGCCGTCCTCTACGGCGCTCAGTTGCAGAACGCCGGCCTCGCCTTTGAACCGGGTTTGATGACCGTCACACGGCTCGGCGACGACAACACGCTTCAGACGGTATCCGTCAGTTTCGACGCGACCAGCCTTCCCGCGGACACCACGAACGCCGATACGTACTGTCCAAACGGGGGCAAGAGCGATGACGGCAACGACTGGTGCGACACGGTTGAGGAGATGACCGCGCACACTCCTCCTTCGCCGCCGGCCTGCGTCCCCAGCGCGTCCCAGTTCTGCCCCAGACCGGGGAAATGACCCAACCCGGCGCCTTGACCCCACTACGTTCCACAATCCTCAAGGTCACGGCGCAATTATCGTATCATCGAACGTCTGGGCCCCTGCGCTGTTCGGCTACCCGGATGGCAGCACCCCATCATGACATGGAGGTCATGAAATGAAGACCAGGACGACCATTGCTTCGCTGGGACTGACATTGCTGATGGCACTGTCGATAGCGGCTCCCGCAACGGCCCGTGACCTCGATCCCCTTCTTGTCTGGGGAGTCTCGGCCGTTTCGGATATCCCCGCATCGCAGCTTGAGAAGGTCGCCAGCTGGCTGCCCGGCGAAGTCGAACGGGCAACCGGACGCTACGTGCTCGAGGACGACCTGATCGACGAAGGGATCGACCTCGCGATGGACAACGGCGAGTGTCGCGAGAACAACCTCGCCTGCGTGGTAGAGGTGTCTCGCGCCCTTCACGTGTCCGAGGCGGTCTCCGGTGACCTGGGTCAAGTCGGCCACATCCTCATCCTGACGCTTCGCCGCATCGACGCCTCGAACGGAAGCGTAATCAAACAGGTGACCGCGCAGACAAACCAGGGTGTCGACATGCTGGTGGCGTCGATGTCGGACATGGTGGCGACCCTGTTCGACATCCCGCATAACCAGGTTGGAACCGTGCGGACATCGGGACGTGCCGACGGGTACAACTACCTCGTCATCACGTACGGCCCCTCGTTCGCGTGGATCGAGCCGGTCGTCTGGGTGAATTACTACCCGTGGTGGTGGGCAGGCCCGATCCGGTACTACCACCATCATCACGTCTGGTGGGGATGGCACCACAGACACCCGAATGGAAGGCCGCATTACGCAGGTCCCCGGCGCCCCTACCCGCATCGGGACTACAGCGGCAGACGCCCGGGCAGGCGCGATAACGACGGACGGCGCAATGACGGAAGGCCGGTCCGGGACAATTTCTCGGCTGGCGCCAGCGGTCGCGCGGATCAGGATAGCGGTCACAGGATGGACGCCGATTCCCGGTCGGATGTCAGGCCGATGCACAAACCGAACGGTCAGCGTCTTGACACTGGAACCAGGCAGGACAGTCCGGCGCGTGCGGTGGACCGTGACGGATTCAGGCCGGTTCGCAACGACAGTGCGGTAAGGCCCGGCCAGATGGCGCCGGCCCCGAATAACGTCGTGAACAGGCCTCGGCCGGAAGTAAACCGCAACGTCAGGCCGCAGACGCCGAGCGTTCGTCCGAACCAGGCAAGGCCTCAAAACGACCGCCCGACGAACGTCCGAACCGACAGTTCCCGCGCAACGCCGACCTTCAACAGACCGGCGACAACCGCTAGACCGTCCTTCGGAAACGCATCGGGGAGCAGCGGACAGAACGGCAGGAAAAAGTCATCGAGCAGCAGTTCCAGCAGCAGTTCCAGTGGTTCGTCGATCGGGTCGCCTTCCAAATCGAAACCCTCGTTCAGCCCCGGCATCGGCGGTGGCGGGCGCAAAGGTGGCGCACCTTCCAGATCACGTCACTGAACACATCACTCACATCTGACAGGCTATGATCGGGTTCCGGCACAACCAGCTGAAAGTGTTTACCTGGACCCGGTGACAGTATCCGATGGGCTGAATTCAAGAAGTTCATTCACGGTGCGCGGCCTGGTCAGTCCGTCATCCTTCCCTTCGTAACGGACAAACACATGCGGGGCCGACTTGGTGTACCAGATGAACATCTTCGGCGCCAGCCCGCCGATGGCGCCGCCGATCTTGAATTCCAGTTTGTAGGTATCAAGCGAGCCGAAGGCCGTCTCGATGCGTTCCTCACCACGATGGATGATGCTGCCCGAGAATACCTGACCGTCAGTCATCACAAAATCGCCCGAGATCTTTGTTCCTGGGCCTTTTTGAAACGGGAACCCACGCAGCAGGAAGTACATGCAGTCGCCAGCGAAGGCAGTCGGCCCGAACTCGACGGTCTTTTCCTCATGTTTGCCGGTGGCGCGGTCGTTCCATGAATACGCGGCCTTGTTCGCCTTCCAGTCGTATTCGAGACGCCACGTCTGCTGCTCGGCCCCGCTGGACTCCTTCACCCAGGATACGGTCCGCAGCCCACGCGAGGACATCTCCATCACGGCCTTTTCGGTCCACTCGATGCGCTTCGCTCCGGACTTGTTGTTGTCGCCCTTCGCTGAAAAGATATATCCGTTACCGTCGCGCTTCAGGTCCCAGCGATAGTTGTAGAGCGTCGAGTCCTTCCCGATGTACCTGGTCCGCTGGACACCAGACTCATGCGGGGCGATGTCGATGGCTCCGACGGACTCGCCGACCGCGATCGCCGGGCTCAGAAGCAACGCCGCGGCCAGCAGGACATGAATGATCCTGTTCATGAAAACTCCACGAAACGAACGAAACCGATGATAGTACGAAAACGGCTGATTTCGGAAATCAACTAGATGCATTCGACAGGTTCGTTATCGATTGCGATTGACCCGGAAAGGCCGGAAAGATCGATTGTTCCCTGCCAGACCGTCTCCGGAATTCCACCGGCGTCTGTCACCTCGCGCAGCACGACGATACCGATGACGCCCGCGGCAACGGACGGCACATCCATAGCGAAATCAAACTGGCAGTTGCAGAAGCAACGTCCGTCCAGACCATCAGGACTGTCCTTTTCATGCACCACATAGATCCCATCCTGAAGATAGACGCTCATCGAGTGCTCACCGCAGCAGTTGAGGCATATCGAACGATTCGTCAGACTCAGCTTCCCGCTGGGTTCATCCCAGACCCAATCGAGGTATTCGCCGGCCGGCAATGGGATCAGACGGAGTGCCTCGAAGCCGCCGCAGGCACTGTACGCGGGATTGAGTCCGATATTCGTGGCCTCGGCCCCGCACCAGCCGACATCCTCACGAATCACGATTTGTCCCGTGCCCCCGGCCAGGTCGATGTCGCCGGACCAGGTCGTTTCAGGAGTCTCGCCATTCTCGGTAACATAACGCTCCAGCCGGACAGCGATCGTGCCCTCAACCAACGGGACATCGACGGCGAACTCGAAGAGGCACATGCAACGGCAGCGGCCATTCTCTCCATCGGGCGAATCCTCCTCGCGAATCACATACACCCCGTCCTGGATGTACGCCTCGATCGAGTGTTCACCGCAGCAGTTCAACCAGGCCCCGGAATTAACGAAATGAATGACGCCGTTCTGCGAATCCACTTCCCAGTCAAGGGTCTCGTCGGTGCATTCGGGCAGTTCGCCGGCCCGATCGTCGAACGCCTGTTCGATCACATCAAAGCCTCCGCAACCGCTGGCACGCGGATTCAGTGTCACGAACACAGGCTCCGTCGTCTCGGTTTCGGCGGCGTCGTCCACGGTTCCGTCGGTTCCGTTCGCGTCATTCACACTTTCGTCCGTTCCCGGATCGCCGACGGCCGTATCGTGTCCGGGTATATCCCCTGACTCGTCGCTACCGGTCGCATCCACAGGCCCGCCATTATCAATGACCGCGTCACCGATCACGTCCTGTTCATGTCCAGTGTCATCTCCCGATGACCCGGAACAACCGACTATCGAAAATGCTGAAAAGCACAACGCAACGATAACAATCCTGCCATTCATGATTCAGCCCAGGGTTGGATTACCCGCCGATTATATTACAAAATCAGCGTAATTGCCATGCACGCGACGCGACAGGCTTTTCGCGCTCCGCTCCGCGCCGCTCGTGTACAATACCGCGCCATGGAAGTGTTCAGAAACATCTGCGTCGCAGCCGTCGCCATGCTGATGATCTCGTCGGCAATCAGGTACATCTGGCAGATCATCCGGGGCACGGTCGAACCCGCCACATCCACCTGGATCATTTTTCTGTCGGGCACGGCGCTTTCATTCACGACGTACATGCTGGCCGAGGACCGCGACATGGCCAGCGGCATACTGAACACGATGGATGTCATGGAGGTCGGCAGCATCCTGACCGCGGTGCTGATCTTCGGGCACGCCCGGGGGGTCAGGTTCAGTCGGTTCGAGCGGTGGTATCTGGTTGGAATCGCCGTGATCATCGCCTATGGACTGATCTTCGGCGACGCGTGGGGCTCCAATCTGTTCGTTCAGGCGCTCATCGCCCTGGGATACGTGCCGACCGTTCACAAGATCATCAGCCTGAAGCGCAACACCGAGTCATTCATGGCGTGGTCGTTTTCGTTTTTCGCGGGCGTGTTCGCGCTGGTGCCGGCGATCCTGGATCGAAACACCCTGGCGATCGTTTACGCCAGCCGCACGGTCGTTATGGTCGGGCTGTTCCTGGGACTGATGGCCTGGTATCAGTTCGGCGGCTTCAAGACTCGGGAAGAACCCGGACACAGCCCCCGATAGGCATGGTGGCGACCCTGACGTGCGGGCGCGTGGCCGCGACCGTGTCCACGAATTCAACGAAATCCACCCCGGGAACAAACCCGAACGAACCGTCCAGTGGTGAAAACATATCGTCAAAATGGATCGGGATGACCGTGGTGGCCCCAGTTGGGTCAACCACGTGGCGCATGTAGTTGTCGGTGTCGGCGCGCCCTGCCAGGCACGGCATGAACACGTCGGCTTGAACACCTTCGTACATTCCGTCTACCCAGCCGGCGCTGGAATGGTGGATGAACGTTCCGGTCGGATGCTGAACGACGATGCCGAAAAAGCCGCCCATCCTGTACCGGCGTGCACCAGCCGGCGGGATCAGGGGCCTGGTTATGACACCCGGATATGGAATACGCCCGAACAGCGCCGGTCCATGTTCGCCCTGAACGAAACGGATTCGGAACCTGCCCAGTTCAATGACGTCACCGTTTCCGATCACCTTGATCGCCGCCTCGGACAAGCCGGCGCCGCGTCCGATATTCGCTGTGCTCTCGCTGCCGAACAGCTGACACCCGGCACGGGACGCGAAGTATGGCGCGTCCATCGCGTGGTCGTAGTGCGAATGCCCGACAAGCACGGCCTGGCAGCCATGCGTGACAACCTTGTCATACCAGGTGGAAACAAGGTCAAGGCGCGGCGCCATTGGCCAGCCCACCGCAATCCTGGTCATGCAATATCGGCTGACGAAGGGATCAATCAGAAAACCGGTTTCGCCGTCCGTGACATACACGCCGGCGTTTCCCAGAGAGGTCGCGAACACGCCCTGCACTTCACCGGGATCGGCCGGACGAAGCAGCAGCGCCTCGCAGCGGCCCGCGGCCGTGGATCTTCTGCTGGCGTTCTTCATGTTTTCACGGCGGTTAGGCCCGCCGCCCGGTTGCAGTCGACATAAGTATCGACGCAGCGGCCCGAACGGTCAACCTGTAACCGGCCGGCCCGGTCATTCCCAGCTGCATTCGGCCATAATCGGCTGCTCGACAAGGACAGGACGTTCATCAGGCTTCGACAAATACACCATCGGCAGCCATCCCATCGAAGCCGTGTTGAATGTCGTTATCCCGTCGTCCCGGACAACGAAGGCGAGACAAACCATGTTGGTGGTGGCATCGTGGGCACTTTCACAAAGCATGTAGTCACCCGCGTCAAGCCGGGCCTCGTACCGTCCGTCGCATTCGATGGTCAGGAGTGGCGGGGTCGAACAGACCTGTAACGCGCCGGACTCAGATGACACGGGACTGTCGGTATGCCACAGATAGATCCACTCACGTCCCAAAGGGCATTCTTGACACGTCTGACCCAGGTGTTCTTCCACGACGTCTCCCAGAAAGACACAGGCGCCCGCAAGCCCCTGGTCGATCTCGAGAACCCGTGCCGACCGCGGAAGCGCGTCGCATCCTTCGGTGTCACAGTCCATGCACGACACAAACCACATTGACGCCATCGCGCAGGCGAGAACCTGTACGCGGATTAAGTTCTTGATTCTTTTCAACATGTTGTATTTCCATATTCGCCAGACATAAGCCTAAACTTGAACAGGGCCACCGTCAACGACATGGTCCACGGAACAATCCATCCAAAGGCGCTGTCGAAAACCATACTGATCAAGAAGCCGGAATAGCCGAGATGGACAGGTGTCATTCAAAGGTGAGACCAGGAGGACATGTCGTGTAGCTGAACTCGGGGTGGACGCCGGATTCAGGAAATTCGGACGCGTCAATCAGTTCAAGAGCTTCCTCCAGATCCATGGTGGTCCCGTCATAGTCGATCACACAGTCGTCCTTGATTGGAAAGATTCGTGCAATGGTCCAGAACGACGGGTCGAATGCCTGATGAAGACAGCTGTCGTTAAAGAAGGCCAGTGCAGGGCCCACGTAATAATTCCAGGACTCATACGCGGGAGCGCCACTGCTGCACGTCAACATCGCATTCCCGGTGCATTCCTCCGGACGACCGGTGGGACAAGCAGACAGATTTGAACAGATCAGCCGTGCATCGCCTCCTATATCACCGAAAATTGCCTTTGTTATTCCTGAGTCGCTCAAGACATCGACCGTTCTCTCGGTTGTTTCCCAGTAGTCGGCATGAAACACCATCGTCTCGGTATCAACGGTCGCACCAAGCTCCACGATTGCCGCGCCCAAAAACATGGACTTTGAGTCCTTCAGCCACGCCGACAGATGTCTTTCAGTGCAGTTAATGCCCGGATCGGGTTCGAAGTCTGGAAGCCTGTCCTTCAAAACGCTGCAATCCTCATAACCAACCATGGCACCATTTGTCCAGCCACCCGCCAGCATCGGACCGTTGTCAATCGAGCCATCCGAACCGGTGTCGCCGGCACCAGCGCCTTTGATATCACTTTGGTGATCTGCCCCGGTCTCCCGCAGTCCAAGGTCATCCGCACCATTCGTGGCATTGCCACATCCAACCAGACAAATTGGCACTAACATCAGTATTTTATTCATGATTCATAGCTCGAAACCAGCCTGTACAGGTTACGGTCAAAGGTCCCAGAACGCTACCAGTTCGTGACGAAACCGTAGCACTCGGGCGCGCTGTCGAAGACCATGCAGGTCCAGAAGCCGGGACAGCCGAGGTCGACACAGTCCAGGATGTGGTCGTTGGCCGCCGCCTGATGTTCATCGCCGCACTGGTTCTCGATCGAATCGCGGCAGTTGGCGATGCATTCACCAACCTGATCGTTGTCCGGCGAGGTCCCGAGACACTGGAAATTCTTGTCGCAGTACTTCTGGCAGGCGACAAATGAGTTGAAGTCGTCGATCGCGCCGCAACCGTTCGTGCAGACAAGAACCGCGGCCAGCAGAAGACCGGCGCCGGCCGTCTTGATGGAAATCGATCTGAGGGAATTGGTCATATCTGTCATGCTCCTTGCCAATACTGGCGTCAGGATAATGAAAATGGCGGCACAAAACCAGCCGGGAACGTTCCGGCGGCGCGTGTCTGACCAAGGCGCCATTCAAACGTGACTCTGGTGGGACATACCGCCGGGCCGGACTCGGGTCGGGCTTCGGGTTCAGGCATTTCGACAGATCAAATCCCGCCCAAATGAGCCTTTCTGTTGCCAGTTGGGTGCTTTTCGGCTATTAAAAACTTCCGGCCACATGAAGCAACCGATCTCGAAGAGCCAAAGAGACAAAATGCCCAGAACCACCGGTTTTGACAACGAAAAGTACCTTGCAGAGCAGACGGCGGCGATCCTGGAACGGGCCCGGATGTTCGGGAACAAGCTGTATCTGGAGTTCGGCGGCAAACTGATGTACGACTTTCACGCGGCCCGGGTCCTGCCGGGATACATGCCGAACGTGAAGACGCACCTGCTTCAGAAACTGAAGGACCAGGCCGAACTGCTGGTCTGCATCCACGCGGGCGACATCGAACGCCGCAAGATGCGCGCCGATTTCGGGATCACCTACGAATACGACGCGCTCAAGTTGATCGACGAGCTTCGCGACCGCGGAATCTCGGTTCGAGGCGTCGTAATCACCAGGTTCGACGAGCAGCCCGGCGCGTGTTCCTTCCGCGACAAGCTGTCAAGGCGCGGCGTGCCGGTCTTCCTGCATCGCGCGACACGCGGCTATCCAACCGATGTCGACCTGATCGTCAGCCCGGACGGGTACGGGGCCAATCCCTACATCGAGACCACCCGGCCGCTGGTGATCGTCACCGGCCCGGGGCCCGGCAGCGGCAAGCTGGCCACCTGTCTGTCCCAGGTCTACCATGAACATGTCAGGGGCGTTCGCGCCGGTTACGCGAAGTTCGAGACGTTCCCGATCTGGAACCTGCCCCTGAAACACCCGGTCAACGTCGCGTACGAGGCGGCGACCGCCGACCTGCGCGATATCAATCTGATCGACCCGTTTCATCTTGAGGCGTGCGGCGAGAAAGCCGTCAACTACAACCGTGATGTCGAGGCCTTCCCCATCGTCAAGCGCATCCTTGCCAGGATCATGGGTGACGAGCATGTCTACCGGTCTCCTACCGAGATGGGCGTGAACCGGGCCGGGTTCGGGAT
>CAZNJW010000056.1:0-16556 GCA_964573455.1 uncultured Anaeromyxobacteraceae bacterium
GATTACCGCCATCTACCGGATGATCAAGTTCGGCGGCGCGCGCCGGGTTCTTTTCCTGGTCGATCGCACCAATCTTGGCCAGCAGGCCGAAACCGCGTTCCAGGATTACCGGACCCCTGACGACAACCGGAAATTCACCGAGCTGTACAAGGTCCAGCGCCTTACAACCAACACCATCGGAGCGTCGTCGAAGGTCGTAATCACCACGGTCCAGCGCCTGTATTCGATGCTGCGCGGCGAACCGGACATGGACCCGGCCCTGGAAGACGAATCGGTGTTCGAGGCCCCCGACGCACTGATGAAGGAACCGTTGCCGGTCGTTTACAACCCGGCGTATCCGCCCGAAACGTTTGACGTGGTGTTTGTGGATGAATGTCATCGTTCCATTTACACGCTGTGGCGCCAGGTTCTTGAATACTTCGACGCGACCATCGTCGGCCTGACCGCGACCCCGGCCAAACACACGTTCGGTTTCTTCAACCAGAACCTGGTCATGGATTACAGCCACGAACAGGCGGTGGCCGACGGCGTCAACGTGGACTTCGAGGTTTACCGCATCCGAACCCGCATAACCGAACAGGGCTCGGTCATCGAGGCCTGCGACGAGCCCGTTGTCGGCCTGCGCGACCGCCGCACCCGCAAGATGCGTTGGGAAGCCCCAGACGAACCGATTACCTACAGCGGCGACGATCTGGACCGTTCCGTTGTCGCCCGCGACCAGATTCGCACAGTAATCCGGACCTTCCGGGACCGGCTGTTCACGGACCTCTTCCCCGGCCGCACCGAGGTCCCCAAAACGCTGGTGTTCTGCAAGGACGACGCGCACGCCGAAGACGTGGTCGGCATCATCCGTGAAGAATTCGGTCACGGAAACGCCTTCGCCCAGAAAATCACGTATCGGACGACCGGAAAGAAGCCCGCCGAACTTATCCAGGAATTCCGCACGTCGTTCAATCCGCGAATCGCCGTTACCGTGGACATGGTGGCGACCGGAACCGACATAAAGCCGATTGAAATCGTGATGTTCCTGCGGCCCGTGAAATCGCGCGTGCTGTTCGAACAGATGAAGGGCCGCGGCGTCCGCGTCATCGACCCGAACGAACTGCGCGCCGTCAGTCCCGACGCGACCGCGAAAACTCATTTCGTCATCGTCGACTGTGTCGGCGTCGTCGAATCCGGCCTGTCCGACACGTACCCGCTGGAAAAGAAGAAGTCGGTGCCGTTGAAGAACCTGTTGGAACACGTAGCGATGGGCGGGACCGATCCGGACGTGCTTTCATCACTGGCCGCCCGCCTTGCCAGGCTGGACAAGGAATTCGATTCGGAAGACAACGCGAAGATCCTGGAGATTTCTGGCGGCGTCACTTTGCCGGCGATTTCGCACGCGATACTGGACGCGCTGGACGCCGATCGGCAGGTTGAAACCGCCCGCGACACGTTCGGAATTCCGGCCGACCAGGAACCGTCAGATTCGCAGGTCGCGCAGGTCGCCGAAAGGCTGTGCAAGACGGCCGTGGCCCCGCTGGCGACAAACCCGACTCTGCGCCAGACAATCCTGGATTTGAAGGCCGCGCTGGAACAGATCATCGACAACGTTTCCGTTGACGAACTGGTGTTCGCCGGCGCGTCGCCCGAGGCAAAGGACAAGGCCCGCGCCCTGGTTGCGTCGTTCGAAACCTTCCTGGCCGAAAATCACGACGAAATCGAGGCGTTGCAGTTCTTCTATTCTCAGCCGTACGCGAAACGACTTCGGTACCGGGACGTGAAGACGCTGGCGGAAGTCATCAAGGCCCCGCCGCGTTCATGGACCCCGGAAGTCCTGTGGCGCGCGTACGAAATCCTGGAACAGGACCGGGTCCGCGGCGCGTCAGGCCGCCGCCTGCTGACGGACGTGGTGTCGCTGGTCAGGTTCGCCCTGCACCAGCAGAAGGTACTGGAGCCGTTCGGCGATCTGGTCCAGGCCCGTTTCAACAACTGGCTGGCCCAGCAGGAGATGCACGGCCGCCACTTCACGCCTGACCAGATGCACTGGCTGGAAATGATGCGCGACCATGTGGCGGCCAATGTCGAAATCGACGTTGAAGACTTCGACCTGAACCCCTTCGCCCAGGAAGGCGGCCTCGGCAAAGCCACACAGGTCTTCGCGGGCGACCTTGCCACGGTCCTGAAAGAACTGAATGAGGTGCTTGCGGCGTGAGTGATATCTATCCAGAACATCGTGCCGGTTGGCAACGCACCAGCTTGGACGATATTGTTTCAGTCGTGCGCAACCGGGAGAACCCACAGAACAATCCGTCCATGCCTTTCATTGGGATGGAACAGGTTGAACCACATACAATGCGAATCCTTGGTACGGTTCCATCGTCGGAAATGCGCAGTTCCGCGGTTCACTTTGTTTCTGGTGATGTTCTGTACGGTCGGCTCCGACCGTATTTGAACAAGGTTGTTTCCCCTGATTTTGAAGGGCTCTGTTCAGCCGAGTTTATTCCATTGACTCCCCAACAAGGGATTCTCCCGAAGTTCATTCAGTACAGAATCAACGCTGCCGACTTCGTCGCATTTGCAAGTCATCTGGACGAAGGCGATCGTCCAAGGATTGACTTCGATCAGATCAAGCAATTCGGAATTGATTTACCTCCAGAGGACGAACAGCGCCGCATTGTGGCTGCAATCGAAGACCACTTTTCGCGGCTGGACGAAGCGGTGGCCCTGCTGGAAAGGGTCCAGCGAAACCTGAAGCGGTATCGGGCGTCGGTCCTGAAAGCGGCCGTCGAGGGCCGCCTGGTCCCCACGGAAGCCGAACTTGCCCGCGATGAGGGCCGAACGTACGAACCGGCCAGCGTCCTTCTGGAACGCATCCTGGACGAACGCCGCCGCCGCTGGAAATCGTCCGGCGCCAAAGACCCCTACAAAGAACCCGCCGCCACCGACACCACCAATCTTCCCCCTCTCCCCGAAGGCTGGACCTATGTGGGATTGCATTCGTTGATTCCGGCCGACCGAGACGGCATGAAAACGGGCCCCTTTGGAACGTTGCTGAAGAAGCACGAACACCGTCCAACTGGTGTCCCCGTGTTCGGCATTGAGAATATTGAACCAATGCGCTTCGTAGCTGGCAGCAAAATCCATATTTCCGAGCAAAAAGCCGAGCAACTGGCAGGCTATGCTGTTGTGGCTGGGGACATGCTGATTTCGCGATCCGGTACCGTTGGAGAGGTGTGCGTCGTACCCCCTGGCCATGGCAAAGCCAGATTTTCGACAAATGTTATTAGGGTAAGGTTCCTACTTAAGGAACCCCTTCCCTCGTTCTTTTCTATGCTTCTCAACGGCTCTCCCGTTGTCCGAGATCAGATTTCTGCGCATTGTGGTGGAACCACCCGTGACTTCCTAAATCAAGGGATACTCGGGGCATTGGCTTTCCCGCTCCCCCCACTAGTGGAGCAGCAAAGAATTGTGGCAGCGGTTGAAGAAGCCCTTTCGCTGATTGATTCGTCCGAAAGATGTGTTGTTGCGTCCCTTGTGCGTTGCGCGAGTCTCCGCCAAGCCATCTTGAAGTGGGCCTTTGAAGGCCGCCTTGTTGACCAGGACTCAACTGACGAATCTGCTTCCATCTTGCTTGAACGGATCAGATCGGCCCGCCTGGAACGCAAAATCGCTGGCGGTCGTGAAGCACGAAAAGTAAATCAAGCGCGGAGGCCGACAAATGTCCGCGAGTAAAGTCTCAATTGATGTCCGAGTTCGCAGCTATTTTACGGCTTTCATAGATATTTTGGGCGTTGACGCGCGTCTAAGGGCTCTTGATGCGCAGGCCGTAACGGGCGAACTAACTGAGGACGTCAAAAGAGCTATCGGAGAGAACACGTTTCAAATTCGCGAATTCCGTAAGGCATTTGACGATTTTTACAAAACGCCTATTCCCCCACTTGGGCAATCGGCCCCCAAACATCCGTGTTGTGATAGTCAAGTGCCTTCGGTCCCCTTCGAAGACCCAATCATCAAGGCATTTTCCGACTCAGTAATTGTTTCGGTTCCGGTGAATAGTACAAATATATCGTCAGTTTACAGCTCCTACTATCGCCTTGCCCTTGGATGTGTAGCAGCTCAGTTCAAGATGTTGGGATTTGGGGTTCTGATTCGTGGCGGCATTTCCATCGGATACGGAAATGAAATTGCTGCCGATGAAGTCATTACCGCTGGCTTTAAGAAGGCTTCGAACATTGAGTCAGATAAGCGACATCGAATGCCCCGCGTAAGCATTGACAAGGAGATCGATGTAGGGATGGCGCCACCTGCTTTTTGGGAATCAGGAACTTTGGAGCAACGCTGGTGCACGGGACTATGGAATCTCACGAATCGCGCTATCGCAAGGGATCAGGAAGGTATTGCGTACCTCAATTTCTTGGGACCAGAGGTAATTGCGATGGCATCCGGGCCCAAGACGGATGAAGCGATACCGCTATTTGTCAGGGTGATTGATGCGGTACTTGATAAGAATTCAGTACGACCGCCGATTTCTTCATGCGACGAAGCATGGCAGGCATGGCTGAAATGGCAGTGGACGGCATCTTATTGGAACGATAATCGATCCGAAGTACTGGCCCTTGCCAAGACCTCCAAGGAAACTAAATGAACGACCTTTCAAACCGAATCGTCCAGAAGCTGTGGTCGTACTGCAACGTACTGCGGGACGACGGGCTTTCGTACCAGGATTACCTGGAACAGTTGACGTTCCTGCTGTTCCTGAAGATGGCCGATGAACGTGCACGGCTGACCGGCGGAACCCAGCCGATTCCTGAAGGATATCGATGGGCTAATCTGGCCGATCCGCAGATGGAAGGAGCGCGGCTGGAAGAGCACTACCGGGAAACGCTGAAGCGCCTTGGCGAATGTGGCGGGATGCTGGGGCTGATATTCCGGAAGGCCCAGAACAAGATCCAGGACCCGGCCAAGCTGCGGCAGTTGGTCGTTGAACTGATCGGCAAGGAAGAATGGCTGTCGATGGCGGCCGACGTGAAGGGCGACGCGTACGAGGGCCTGCTGGAAAAGAACGCGCAGGACGTGAAGAGCGGGGCGGGGCAGTATTTCACCCCGCGGCCGCTGATTCAGGCGATCGTGGACTGCGTCCAGCCCCGGCCGGGTGAAATCGTGTGCGACCCGGCGTGCGGCACCGGCGGGTTCCTGCTGGCTGCGCATGAATACCTGGCCGACGGCAACACCCTGGACCGGGACCAGAAAAAACACCTGCGGTACGACGCACTGCGCGGAGTCGAACTGGTGGACGGGGTTGCGCGCCTGTGCGCCATGAACCTGTTCCTGCACGGCATCGGCCCGGATGACGACAGCCGCGAACCGCCGATCAGGACGGACGATTCACTGCGCAACGAACCCTCGGACCACGTCGATGTCGTCATCACTAATCCGCCGTTCGGCAAGAAGTCCAGCGTGACGGTCGTGACCGACGACGGTGAAACAGATCGCGAAACGCTGACTTACAACCGGCCCGATTTCTGGACGACCACCAGCAACAAACAGTTGAACTTCGTCCAGCACGTGAAGTCGCTGTTGAAGATCCACGGGCGGGCGGCGGTCGTCGTGCCGGACAACGTGCTGTTCGAGGGTGGGGCGGGCGAGGTCGTGCGGCGGCACCTGCTGGACGAATGTGACGTGCACACGCTGCTGCGCCTGCCGACCGGCATCTTTTACGCCCAGGGTGTGAAGGCGAACGTGGTGTTTTTCGAACGTCGGCCCGGCGCCCGCGAACCCTGGACGAAACTGGTCTGGGTGTACGACCTGCGGACGAACAAGCACTTCACGTTGAAGACGCAGCGCCTGGCCCGCGCCGACCTGGACGATTTCGTGGCGTGTTACCGGCCGGGCGACCGGCACAACCGCGTGGCGACATGGACCCCGGAAACGCCGGATGGCCGCTGGCGGTCGTACACGTACGACGAAATCATGGCCCGCGACAAGGTGTCGATGGACCTGTTCTGGCTGCGCGACGAATCCCTGGAGGATTCTGCGAACCTGCCCGACCCCCACGTGCTTGCCCGCGAAATCGCTGATGACCTCCGCGCCGCGCTCGAACAGGTCGAAGACATCCTCGCCGACCTGCAGGAAAGGGCAGGGCGCTAGACCGGACCGGAATTTCTGCAACACGTATTAATCAGGCGTCGAATCCTTCCGCGATGCATGTCCACAAGTCCATTGAAAGGTCAGAGGATTTGTTGACACGCCGGAAACGATTGTCCATAATCTTACTGAACAAATGTGCAGGGTAATAATGCAGGACGCACGATCACCGGATGCCATCGGTCATCAATTCGGCGGAACGTGGACGGACAAGAAACTGCAGATCCTGGCCGCCTATTTGAAAGATTACCGGAAGGCGTTGAAGAAGCAGCCGTTCGAATTGTGGTACGTGGATGCGTTTGCCGGCACCGGATACCGTGTCGGAAGGGGCGACGCGGGGTCGCGCGAAACGGACGAACTGGGCTTGAACGTGGCTTCAGGATGCGCCGCCGGTGACAATGGCTTCCTTGATGGGTCGGCCAGGATCGCCCTTAAGACTATTCCACCGTTTGACCGGTACGTCTTCATCGACAGCAACAAAGATCACTGTCGCAGTCTTGAATCCCTGAAGGCTGTGGCGCCTGACATTGCTGACAGGATTAGGGTGATTTGCGGCGATGCAAATGAAGAGATTCGAGGGATCTGCAATGATTATGACTGGCAATACAAGCGGGCCGTCATGTTTCTGGATCCGTACGGACTTCAGGTCAGTTGGTCGACTGTTCAGGCAATCGCGGACACTCATGCCGTCGATCTGTGGGTTCTGTTTTCATGCAGCGCCGTGACCAGGATGATACCCAACGACGGCCTCGTCCCAACGGAATGGGAAGCAAAGTTGAACGATTTCTTCGGCACTGACGAATGGAAAACGGAACTGTTCAAGGGTAAAGTTCAACCCGATTTGTTTGGGGCCGAGCATGAAAGCCCCGAAAAGGTGCGCGTTGAACGAATCGTTGACTACTATCTCGAACTGCTCGGGCGGGTTTTTGCGAAGGTTGCCAGGGAAACGGTTACTCTGCGGAACAGTAAGGGAAGTCCGATGTACGTGTTGTGCTTCGCGGCTTCAAATGAAAAGGGCGCGCCGATCGCATTGAAAATTGCGGGGCACATCCTGGGGAAGATGGGCTGATGGCACAGGGTTCACAGATTGAATGGACTGAATCGACGTGGAATCCCGTGACCGGGTGCAGCAAGGTCAGCCCGGGCTGCGCGCATTGCTACGCTGAACGGATGGCGCTGCGCCTGCAGGCGATGGGACAGCCGAATTACGTCGACGGTTTCAAGGTCGCGACGCATGAACAGGCGCTTCAACTGCCGCTCACCTGGAAGACGCCTCAGGTGATATTCGTCAATTCCATGAGCGATCTGTTTCACGCCGATATTCCGGACGCATTTATCCAGGATGTGTTCGCCGTGATGCGGCGGGCTTCCTGGCACACCTTCCAGATTTTGACCAAGCGGGCGGAACGACTGGAACAGATGGCCGATCGAATCAAGTGGCCGAAGAACGTCTGGATGGGCGTCAGCGTTGAAAATTCCGATTATCGTTGCCGCATCGACAGTCTTCGCGGGGTGCCGGCCGCCGTACGGTTCATTTCGTTTGAACCCCTGCTTGGACCGGTGGGTTTCTTGAATCTGGATGGAATCAACTGGGCAATCGCCGGTGGCGAATCCGGGCCGGGCGCCAGGCCGATGCAGCCGGCCTGGGTGATCGATATTCGGGATCAGTGCGTGGCCGCCGGTGTCCCGTTCTTTTTCAAGCAGTGGGGCGGTGTGCGGAAAAAGGCGGCCGGAAGGGAACTGGAAGGCCGGATCTGGAACCAGACGCCCGTGCTGCCTGCTCCTTAACTCCCCTGATTAAATCAGGCTTCCATACCAGTTGTGGGTTCAAGGTCGAATGTGATTCGCCCGTACGGGGGCATGCCGATCCAACTTCCCCGACAAATCTTGCGAAGAGGACATACGCGACATGCGGATCGACAGGGCCGTCTTCGACACGATTAACATCAATCCCGGTGGACTCTGCGTGACCGCGCCCGGCCGCGATGTCGACTTCGTTTCACGCTTCTTCACCCCGCAGGCGACCATAATGGAAGACCCGGTCACAGGTTCAGCGCACTGCTCGCTGATCCCGTACTGGGCGAAGGTCATGCAAAAAAGGGAATTCGTGGCGAGACAGCTCTCGACCCGTGGCGGGACCCTGCACTGCACTCTTGACGGTGACAACGTCGTCATCGCCGGAAACGCGGTCCTGTACAAGAAGGGAACCATCCACATCGGCTGATGCAGTGAAGGAAACCAACCAGATTCAGCAACACATGCGTAAAAATACGATCCAATTTTTACAGCGAACACGTAAAAATTCGATCCAATTTTTACAGGACGGGTCGTTTCAGTATTCGAACCCCGTGGTCGTCGAGTGCCCACAGTTCGTCGGGATTATCGGGGGCTTGGTCAAAGAACCTTGCCGGGGTTCATGATGCCGGCGGGGTCCAGGGTGTTCTTGATTGTCGACATAAGGTTCATGGACGGGGCGTTTTCGATGGCGGAAAGGTCAATCGCGGCCATTCCCACGCCATGTTCGCCGGTCACGGTACCGCCCAGTTCAATGGCGCGTGATATGGCTGCGTGCCTGAATGCTTCCGCCGTTTCCCGGGGCCACAGGGGAGGGCTGCCGGTCGCCAGAAGGATGTGCAGCAGGCCGACCCCGGCGTGACCGAAGATGCAGGTTCCTTCATGACCACCCAGGCTGGTCGCCGTGTGTTCAAGCCATTCGACATACTCGCCCAAGCGCTCCAGACCGACTGCCGGGTCAAGCCGAACCGGGCGGCCTTCGTCCGACATCTCCGAGATGATCCCGGTGAATCTGTGTCTGGCCTCCCAGGGCGCATTCGCGCGGTCCGGCGACCAACGGGTGACCGGCGGATGCCCGGGGTCGTCCAGCAGATCCAGCCAGGATGTGTCGATCTGGCTGTCGGACCACGAATCCGAGTGAACGGCCAGCATCAGAACCGTCCTGCCCGATGGAAATCCCGAGTCCGGGATGACTTTGTTGATCAGTTCGATGGTGCCATGCGATGCAAGCTCGATCGCCGCGATCGACGGGGATGCGCGACGCAGCACGGCACACGCGCGCGCCGCATCGCCCGGGTCGTCGAAGGCCAGAAAGACCGAGGTCTGGGAAACCGGGCGCGGATGAAGACGGACCGTCGCGGCGACTATGACAGACAGCGTGCCCTCGGCACCGACCATCAGCGGCGCCAGGTTCAGGCCGGAGCTGGATTCACGCACGTCGTGACCCAGCCTGACAAGGCGGCCATCCGCCAGAACGCAGTCCAGGCTGCACACATTGTCGCCCGCGCTGCCGTACTTCATCGCGTACATGCCGCGCGCGTTAGTCGATATGACCCCGCCCACGGTCGCAGTCTCATCGGCCCCGGTCGGCATGACGGGAAAGAACAGCCCCTCGGATGCGTACAGGCGGTTAAGGCGATCGATGGTGACTCCGGCCTGGCAGTGGACCAGACCGCTTTCGGGAACGGCCGCCAGGATGCGGTCCATCGCGGTCATGTCAAGCACGATCGACGGTCCGACCGGCACTGCCCCGCCGGAAAGCCCGGTGCCGCCACCGCGAGGGACTATCGCGACCGGTGGCTGGTGTCCGCCCGCCGCGGCCTCGTGGACGACGCGGCAGACCGCCTGAACGTCCTGGACGGAACCGGGGCGCACCACGGCCAGCGGCATGCGTCCCACCACTCCCGATCGGTCCGTACGGTACGCGCCCAGCCCGGCGTCGCCGCGCAGGAACTCGGCGTCGGAACCAAGCAGACTGGCGATTCTGTCAAGCATCCGCACGACGCCTTTGCCGGATAGGGCACAGCAGGATGAAGCTTCCATTCGGGTGTGCGCACCCCATGAAGACCGTACCGGCGAATCTTACCAGAACCCCGGTTTTCATACGATATCTGTTCATAAGGACGCCTGGATTTACAGAAGCGGATTGACTGAGTTCTGTCGCGGCTGTAGAAAGCTAGTGACAAGCCAAAGGCGTCCCGTCGACAATGGGAAATCGGTCGACGCGGATGTATTCGAACGATACTTAGAACACAGGCGGAAGCAATGAATCATCGTGTGATTTGGATGCTGGCGGTGCTGGTTTTTGTGCCCGGGTGCGACACGGGGCTTGAACGAACGGTGGACGGCAGTCTGCTGCCGGGGGCGCTGACTGTGGCGGAGTCCTCTTTACGCGGGCAGAGCGCGGTTAAGGTCCAGGCGTCGATCGACCGTGACATGGCCGTGAATGGATACGCGGATTATCTGGTCTATTTTGCCGATCGTCCCGATCTGTCTGCCGCGTACGCCATGAACTGGGTCGACCGCGGCCGTTTCGTAGCCGAGAGTCTGCAGAAAACAGCGGCAGCATCCCAGGCCGCGGCGATTTCTGTCCTGGACGCCAACGGGACCAAATACCGCAGTTTCTGGATCGACAACGTGATAGCTGTCACCAGGTCCGACCGGAACACCTTGAATTCGCTGTCGTCCCTGCCGGGGGTCACCAGAATCATAGCGCCGCGCAAGCTCGGCCTGATCGAACCCGAGGTCCGCAGGGCGGCCGTCTCGTCCGGCGTCAACGCGGTCGAGTCGAACATTACGCATGTCGGCGCGCCCACGGTCTGGTCCGATGGGGTCGATGGATCGGGTATCGTCGTGGCGAACATCGACACCGGCGTCCGCTATACGCACGGCGTTCTGGTCGATCACTACCGTGGTAACAACGGTGATGGCACGTTCTCGCACGCATACAGCTGGTTCGATCCGTACAGCAATCTTACATCTCCTGTGGATGAAAACGGTCACGGTTCGCATACGATGGGAATCATGGTCGGAGCGGATGCGACCAGCCAGAATCAGATTGGCATGGCGCCCGGCGCGCGCTGGATCGCCTGTCGTGGCTGCGATACTTCCCAGTGCGCGGATACCGCGCTGCTGGCCTGCGCCCAGTGGGTTGTCGCGCCGACCGATCTGATCGGCGAAAACCCCGACCCGGACCGGCGCCCTCACGTCGTCAGCAACTCCTGGGGAGACTGTGAAACTTCATACGACAACTGGTATCAGGGCGCGGTGGACTCGTGGCACGCGGCCGGCATCTATCCAGTGTTTTCGAACGGAAACTCGTCGAACTGTTCGTATTCCGAGCCGGCTGGATGCAACACGGTCGGAAACCCCGGCCGCTATGGCAACGTCACCGGCGTCGGCTCGACCTCGCAGGCTTCGGGGCAGTATGCGCCGCATTCGTTGTGGGGCCCGACAGACAGTCTCGACACCGTGAACCCCCAGGGCGACGCGTCGATCAAACCTCAGGTTGTCGCGCCAGGCGTTGACATCAGATCGTGCGTTGCTTCCGGCGACAATTCGTTCGAGAGCTGGGGCGGAACCTCGATGTCCGCGCCGCACGTGTCCGGTTTGATCGCGCTTGCATGGCAGGCCGCGCCGTGTCTGGTCGGGGATTACTCGCAGACCGAGACCCTGTTGGAACAGACCGCCACGCCGATTCCTTACGCGTCGACATGTGGCGGCGAGGGCGCGGGCAACGTGCCTAATAACGCTACCGGCTGGGGCGAAATCAATGCGGTCGAGTTTGTTCAGGTTGCCTCGGCTTTGTGTGGACCCAGCGGAAGCGTCAGCGGTCATGTGACCGACATGGACGGTCAGCCGGTCTCCGGTGCCTCGGTTTCGGCGGGCGGCAGAACGACAACGTCGGCGGTTGATGGTTCCTATGCGCTGACGTGGGTTCCGGCGGGTACCGTCGACGTGGTGGCACAGAAGCTGTGGTATCAGACCACCACGGTATCGGGTGTGAACGTCATTGACGGCGAGTCGGTGGTCGTGGACATGGTGATGCCGGCCGCCCAGACGGTCAGGATTCAAGGCACGGTCAGGGACGGCTCCGGTCACGGATGGCCTTTGTACGCAAGAATCGTCATTACGTCGGCCGAGGGAGGCGAACCTCTGGTGTTGTTCAGTGATCCATTTACCGGAAGTTGGTCAGCCGACGTGCTTCCCGGTCATGACTTCTCGTACGAAGTGGATCCATGGCTCGACGGGTACGCCACCATCACGGTTGTTCAGGCCGCATCGACAGATCCGACCACGCGGGACTTTGACGTGGCTGTCGAGAATTGTGATGTCCCGGGATACACGACCGCCTACAGTGACCTGTACTTCTCGGATTTCGAGTCGAACAATGGGGGGCTGACCGCATCGGGAACGGCTACCTGGGCATGGGGTACGCCGACAACCGGGCCGAATGGAGCTATGTCCGGATCGAACGTCTGGGCGACAGACCTGGCGGATGCTTACCCGTCCAGCGCGACAGCCTATTTGAACATGCCGGCCGTGGACGCGTCCGGAGTCAGCCGCGTGCTGACCCTGGAATGGGCTCACTGGGCCCAGACCGAAGGCGGTTGGGACTTTATCAGTGTCGAGGCGAGCGCTGACAATGGCGTCTCCTGGGAGACTGTGTGGGGGCCGTTCAGTGGTGATGTCCAGGTGTCTGGATGGGCCAGCGCAGAGGTGACTCTGGATTCACGCTTTCATGTCTCTTCGTTGATGCTGCGGTTCGTATTGAGATCCGATCCGTCGATTAACCTGGCGGGCTGGTACGTTGACGACATCCGGTTGTTCGGGAATTCCTGTGCGATCACGCCCGCTGGTCTGGTCGGCGGTTTTGTCACGGATTTGACTGGCCAGGCGGTCGACAACGCGCGGGTGACGGGCTCTGGGAATACGGTTGTTTCCGCGGCGACACCGGATGACCCGAACGTACCGGATGGACTTTATTTCGTCCCGGTGGCGCCCGGTACTCAGACGTTGACCGCGAGTGCTTACCAATATTTACAGAACTCGGTGGACACTGTGGTCATGGCGGATCAGTTTGTTCGCGCCGACATCGTGATGGCACCTTCCGCTCCAGTCAGCATTTCCGGAACGGTTGTTGACGGCGCCGGGCACGGATGGCCGCTTTACGCGATGATTACCTTCAGCGCTCCGGAATTCGGCGAGAACGTTGTGGTGTTCACGGACCCGTTCACAGGTGAATGGACTGCTGAACTGTTCAGTGGATGTGCATACGACTATGTCGTCGAGTCGTTCATCGTGGGTTATGACGTTCTTGAAGGGGCCATAGGCGATCCATCGGCGCAGCCGGCCGGAAGTGTTTTCGCTCTTGAGTCGTCTTCGTGCGAGGCGCCCGGTCTGGATCCCGATTCGTGTCTGCCGATTCCCGGTGGACTGTTCGGCGGCTTCGTTACCGAGGCTGCAACCGGATTGGCGATGAACGGAGTGACGGTCAGGACGGGAATTTCCGGCGAGAACGCGCGGATGGTGCCGCCGGTCAACGCGGTTGTGCCGGACGGACTCTACTACGTGTTCGCTTCCACTGCCGAGCTGGTTGGTCAGTCTGTCAGGGTTTCGGCCACGCTTTCCGGCATGAGCGACTTCCTGTGGGCATGGCCGCTGGTTCCGGATGGCTTGTCACGTCACGACATCCAGATGACCGAGGCGTTGTTTTCCTTCGATGCGTCGAGGGTCCAGTTCCAACTGCTTGCCGGGAGAACCGAGACGATTCAACTGCCGCTGGCAAATACCGGTAACGGCGCCGGCGATTTCGTGATTGTTGAACAGTTGACCGAGCCGGACGCAGGGGAAGACCCAATCGGTCCCAGGATTCTGGCGTTCTACTCCAACCCGGACGGTGTTTGGAAAGGAACTCCGCTTCAGGAAGCCCTGAGTCGTCAGGGGCTTGTCGCCACCTCGTTCGTAAACGGTCAGAGCGACGATTTCCTCGCTGCGCTGGACTCGGGCGAGTGGGACCTGGTCATCTTTGACGGATCGGTGGACTGCGATCCGGCCGTGTTCCCTGATCTGACCGACTATGTGAATGCGGGCGGCAAGCTGGTCTTTAACTGCTGGCAGTTCTGGGGGTCTGGTTCCAACGATCCGATCGTGGCCGCGATGGGCGTCACTGCACCGGTGCCGGTGATGTCGCCCGTGCCCGTGTATCGGTGGGGCGATAGTCCGCTTTTCTGGTTGGTCGAGGATGTGCCGGACTTCAGCGTGCCATTTGACGCGGGTTTCGGCCTTACCGGATTCCAGGTGGATCCCCTGCCAGGGGCGGTGGCGGTCGCCGGGCTGACAGCCTCGGCCTCGCAGGGCCAGGCCGCGATCGTCGTGGCCAATGACGGCAGGACGATCTGGCGTGGTATCACCGACTACACGTATCCGGGTGACGAGGACCTGGATGGCGTGGTCGATACGGTCGAACTATGGGTAAACACGATCGAGATGCTGCTGGACGGGGGGTCGGTCGACGTCCCGTGGTTGAGCGAGCAACCGGCCACGGGCAGTGTCTTCGCCGGCGGGGCGGCCTACATCAACCTGATCGCGGATTCGTCGGGTCTGCCGCACGGGACATACTCGGTCAGGGTTGTGGCAAAGACCGATGATTCGCGGGCTCCCGAAGCGGCTGTGGATGTAACGCTTGATGTGGGACATTTGTTGACCGTGGTCCAGAGCGAAAACGGAAGCATCGTTCCATTCGGCGATGTCTTCGTTCGGCACAACGACTCTGTTGAATTGTGGTTCAGCGCGGATGAGGGCTACCACGTTGCGGATGTCATCGTAAACGGGGTGTCGATGGGCCGTCAGGATTCCTTGTACATCGAGCAGGTCACGTCGGATCTGCTGGTCACTGCGGAGTTCGAGTTCACATGTTACACGCACGACGATTGCACGCATCCGAACAACGACTGCGTCGGCTACTGCGACCGTGATACATGTCAACCGCTGATGGTCAAACCCCAGGGTTGGCCGTGTGGCGACCAGGAATCCACGGAATGTTCCATGCCGGATTCCTGTAACGAAGCAGGCGTATGCAAGCCGAATGTCATGCCGTCGTTCGTTATGTGTCGTGAAGCCGAAGGTGACTGTGATATTGAAGACTTCTGCGACGGCGTGGGCTCTGGTTGCCCGGAAGACGTGAAGTCGACGGCGGAATGCCGTGAGTCTGCTGGCGAGTGCGATCTGGCCGAGGTTTGTGACGGCGTGGGCGACGACTGCCCGGAAGATGCGAAGTCGACGGCGGAATGCCGTGAGGCCGCTGGCGAGTGCGACCTGGCCGAAGTTTGCGACGGCGTGGGCGACGACTGCCCGGAAGATGCGAAGTCGACGGCGGAATGCCGTGAAGCCGCTGGCGTTTGTGACCTGGCCGAGGCTTGTGACGGCGTGGGCGACGACTGCCCGGCGGACGAAAAGTCCAGGGTGGAATGCCGTGAGGCCGCTGGCGTTTGTGACCTGGCCGAGGTTTGTGACGGTGTGGGCAATGACTGCCCGGCGGACGCGTTCTCGGCGGTTGCCGCATGTGACGATGGCAATGCCTGTACGCACGGAGATCAATGCGATGGTACTGGCGCCGCGTGCTCGGCGGTTGCCTACGAGTGTCTGCCAGGTCCTTGTGACGAGACGATCGCGTGCGACGGACTGGGTGGTTGCGTTCCGACGTTCAAGCAGGTTGGCGTGGAATGCGACGACGGGATCGCGTGCACGGCGGGCGAGACCTGCCAGGTGGGCGGTCAGTGTGTTGCCGCAACGATACTGACCTGCGACCAGCCTCCGCGTCCCGAGTGTGTTGACGTTGATACATCCAGGGTCTGGGCCCCGGATGGGGTCTGCAGTACCGGCGCGCAGGGGTGCGACTACGGGTCCAGGTTGTTCGCGTGCGCCGAAGGCTGCGATCCGGAGACCGGCCTCTGCGGCGAGACCGATGTCGATTGCCCGGACCTGGCCGCGTCGGTCTGCACGGTCTCGCAGGGGTATCCGACGCTGGATGATGTGGGTTCGACGGTGGTCTGTTATTACAAGCCACTGGAAGCCGGCACGGAATGCGACGATGCGGATGATTGCACTATCGAAGATGGATGCGACGGAGCGGGGGTGTGCTCAGGTTTGCCGAATCCTGACTGTGGTGTTGTCGAGACGGATCGAGACGTCATCGAGGATACGGTGGAAGACACCGGTTCAGAGGATATCGGAGCCGAAGACACCGGATCGGTTGATAACGGTCTCCAGGACGTTGGCGTCCAGGACAGTGTCGTGTCCGACCATGGCGTCATTGACATCGGCGCGCCGGATGTCGGTCACGACAACGGGACTCGCGTTGACGCGGTTCAGGACACGGTCGTGGTGGATGTGGTCAACCCGGTCGACACGGTCGGCCAGGACACGGAAAGCGGCGAAACCTGTCATTGCACGGATTGCGACAACGGCTGTTCGGCCGGTTCTGGCGGCAGTGGCCATGCCGGTTTGATCGTGACCGCTCTGGGGCTGCTCGCGTTGGTGATCCTGCGTCGTCGCCTGCGGCGCCAGCCTCGTGCCTGAAGGGCGAATTGTCATTCGCCCCTACGCCGGAACCCGATCCTGTCCGTGTAGCG
>CAZNJW010000057.1:0-8748 GCA_964573455.1 uncultured Anaeromyxobacteraceae bacterium
GGGTGCGGTTCCGAGCCAGATGTGCAGGCCGATGCGCAGACGGATGCGCAGACGGATGTGCAGGCGGACGTGCCGGAGGTCAGGGATTTCAAGATCATGACATTCAATACCGGCACGAGCGACAGGCTGGACCACTCGTATGACGAGGACGGGTACGATAACCAACTTGCCGCGATCAACAGCGATTTGTTCGGTAACAACCTGGCCTGGTTGAAGGCACGGGACGGACTGCGAGCCGTCGTGGACTCCCACAAGCCGGACATCATCGGCTTCCAGGAGTTGTTTTTCGACCCGGAGTGCGTCGAGATCTGCGAAGGTCTGGCAGGCTCAGGCGATTTCGACACGGTCTGCGGATCCGAGGCCGGAGTATTCGTCTGTGCCCGATGGATCGGCGCCGTGGATCCCGAACTCACCGTAAGGGCAGCGGTGGGGCCGGACTACCAGGTTGCCTGCGCGCCCAGCCACCCCGATAACTGCATAGCGGTGCGCAGGGACTTCGGGACGTTGACCCCCGTCCCGGGCGCGACCGAAGTCGGAGGCGCGTTCATCGACGGCCTCGACGGCATGCCGCCGCCGAACGGATGCACCAATGGCGCACGGGTCGCCACTGGACTGGTCTCGATCACGAACGGGCCGCAGGTTGCCTTTGTGGATGTCCACACTGTCGCCGGATCCAATGTCGACTGTCGTCTCGCTCAGTTTCAGCAGGTCTTCGAGGATCGCGGTGACGGCCGGCCGGCCGCGTTCGGTGAATACAACATCGTCGTGGGCGACATGAATATCGATCCATTCTCGTTCAGGGACGACAGTGTCACATACTGGAACGGAAAGGTCGGGCAGGACAAGGCGTTTCATTACATCTCTTCCAGTGGCATCGAAGGTCCGTTTACCCACCCGGCCACGTTTTCGAAGCTTGATCACGTCATCTCGGACAGCCTGACCGGGTCTTGCGTGGTGCTGGGCATCACCGACGGCACGGACGCGCCTGTCTCGGCCACCAGCACTTACTTCGACCACAGACCGATCGTCTGTGAAGTCCACATTCCGTAATCAATCAGAATCCACTGCCGAATCTCGGAACGATGCTTGACCGGTTGAAGTTGTGTGGCGGGAAAACGGGGGGATCAGAACAGCTTGCCGCCCCAGGCGACGACGAGGCCTGCGAACACGACCGAGACCATCGTCATCAGCTTGATCAGAATGTTGAGGGACGGACCAGTCGTGTCCTTGAAGGGGTCGCCGATAGTGTCGCAGGTGACGCCGGCCTTGTGAGCCTCGGAGCGCTTGCCGCCGAAGTTACCCTTTTCAATGAACTTCTTCGCGTTGTCCCATGCTCCACCAGCATTGTTGAGCATGATCGCGAAGACGAAGCCGTTTGCCAGACCACCAACCAGCAGACCCATGACGCCGCTGACGCCAAAGATGAGGCCGGTGACGACCGGAACGATGATCGCCATCAGCGACGGCAGGATCATCTCGCGCTGGGCCCCGGCCGTTGAGATCGCCACGCACCTGGCGTAGTCGGGCTTTTCCGTGCCTTCCATGATGCCGGGGAACGCCTTGAACTGACGGCGGACTTCCTCGACCATCGAGCCGGCCGCGCGGCCGACAGCCTTCATCGTCATCGCCGCGAACACGAAAACCATCATCGCGCCAATGAACATGCCGCACAGGACTGCCGGGTTCATCAGGGTCACGTCGTACGCGGCCATGAAGTCGGCCATCGTGGCCTTGCCTGTCGCCACCAGCTTAAGGCCGTCGGCAGCGGCAACCATCTGTGATGTAGGCTCGCCAATACCCTTGAAGAAGGCGATAGGGCCCTGAATGATGACGCCGTCGGCGGTATCGGCCGCCATGCGGCCCAGCCAGACGCGGATTTCTTCAAGGTATCCGGCCAGAAGCGCCAGGGCGGTCAGTGCCGCGGAACCGATCGCGAAACCCTTGCCGGTCGCGGCGGTTGTATTGCCAAGGGAGTCGAGCGCATCCGTGCGCTGACGGACTTCTTCCGGAAGGTGGGACATCTCGGCGTTGCCGCCGGCGTTGTCAGCGATCGGACCGAATGCGTCGGTCGCCAGGGTGATACCGAGCGTGGCCAGCATGCCTACCGCGGCGAATCCGATGCCGTAAAGACCCATCGCGATCGAGTCGGCCTCGCCCTTGAACCCGCCCGGCGCCCAGTAGGAGACCAGGATTGCGGCCACGATGGTGATGACAGGTATCAGTGTCGAGTACATGCCGACCGCCATGCCGTCGATGACGGCCGTCGCCGGGCCCATCGTGCACTGCTTCGCGATTCCCTTGGTTGGTTTGTACTCATCCGATGTGAAGTATTCGGTCGCCTGGCCGATGATGACGCCTGCGAACAGTCCGGCGACCACCGAGATCCAGATGTTCGGCGGGATGATGCCGAAGTGCGACAGCAGGATGACCGCCGGGACGATCAGGACCGACGCTCCCAGCGTACCTATCAGCAGCGACTTGAGCAGGTTTTTCTGGGTGGCCTCTTCCTTGGTGCGGACCAGGAAGATTCCGATGATCGACAGCACGGTGCCGACACCGGCCACGATCATCGGGGCCAGGACGCCACCCTTGCCGAAGGCGGGTAGTGCGGCTCCGAGGGCCGCCGTCGAGAGGATCGAGCCGCAGTATGACTCGTACAGGTCGGCGCCCATGCCTGCCACGTCGCCGACGTTGTCGCCGACGTTGTCCGCGATGGTAGCGGGGTTGCGCGGATCGTCTTCAGGGATGCCTGCTTCGACTTTGCCGACAAGGTCAGCGCCCACATCTGCGGCCTTTGTGTAGATGCCGCCGCCGACACGCGCGAACAGCGCCTGCGTCGAGGCGCCCATGCCGAATGTCAGCATCGTGACGGTGATGTCGATCAGCTTGTCATGCTCGCTCATGCCCTGATGGACAAAGGTCAATGACATGAATTCCAGGCCGGTCTTCATGTTCTCGGGCGTGAAGACCAGTTTGTCCAGGATCAGGTACCACAGGCAGATGTCGAGCAGGCCGAAGCCGACCACGACCAGACCCATGACCGCGCCGGACCTGAAGGCGACCTGCAGTCCGCGATTCAGGGAGTGCCGGGCGCCCTCGGCCGTCCGGCTGGAGGCGAGAGTCGCGGTGTTCATGCCGATGAAGCCGCACAGACCCGAGAAGAAACCACCGGTCAGGAAGGCGATCGGAACGAACGGATTCTGTACGCCCAGGAAGGCGAGGACGGCCAGAATAACAACCATCACCAGAAATACGATGGTGACGACCTTGTACTGCCGACGCAGGTACGCGAAGGCGCCCTCGCGGACGTACTGCGCGATCTGCTGCATCGTCTCGTTTCCGGGATGTGCGTTTTTCATCATCCGGAAGAGCACGTAAGCCATTGCGAGTGCAATCACAGACGATATCGGAGCGATCCACCACAGCAGATCGATCGTCGAGGCCGACGCGGCAGCCATCGCCGGCGCGGAGGCCAGGATGCAGACAATTGCGGCCAACACCGCCATGCCGCCTATGTTCTTTCGGTCTTTGCCCATCACACAACTCCGTTTTTCGAGTGTCGTTCAGATCCCGAACATCAGGATTTTTGCGTGGTGAATTGTCTACCGGATAACGGCATTTTTCAAGGTTGCGTGGAAGGATCAACCGCACATAGGACTGGATCAGGGGCAGGTGGGCGTGACGTAGATGATGGATGGTGTCAGGCGGACGTTCAGCACCGGTTCCGTTCCGTCGACATTCAGGACGTGGGGGTGTTCCGTGGATTCGGCGTCAAGCAGCGCGCCGTCGATGCCGGTGACCGTGGCCTGCGAGCATCCCGGAGGCAGTGGCAGCGCCAGGTCAAACGAGGTGTTCTTGCCTCCAGGTCCGTCGACGTTGTAGTTCTGGTCCGGAAAATCACGTCCATCCCAGGCAGCGACGACTATCCGGCCCGATTCGTCGACGAAAGCCAGCGCGTAGACGTCGTTCGGCAGATCCAGTCCCGCCGAAAGGTCGCGCGCGAACCGGGTGTCGCCGAGCACGTCCGCCATCGCCTTGAAGGAAACCCATGCGGGCTTGGCCCGCCTGATGCTGCCATCCTCGCCGGTCCAGCCGAACAGCCCGAAGTAGGACTCGTGCGGACGCAGACCTTCCGTTTCCGGGTAGCCGTCCCAGAAGGTGTACCACATGTATGACTCGACCCCGTCGCGGGCCGCCAGCAGGATGCTTCGTGGCAGGAACGCGCCAACCTGCTCCTCGGTCAAATCGTAGGAGGGCCAGCCCTGTTCCGTGATCATCAGCGCCTTGTCGGGACAGCCGAGCGCCGCCAGATACGCTCGGACGATATCGGTCTGCTCCGTCTGGCTCTGGAACTGCAGGGTTTCATCAATGATCACGTCACGCTCGGGTGGGTCGTACTGCATGAACGTGTACGGGTGGAATGCGACGATTTCGAAATAGTCGCAGATATCGGGGTGCGCCTGCCCCAGACGTTCCAGGAAACCGAAGCGGTCGGTAAGATCCCTCTCCGCGTCGTAGCTGGACATGCCACCCAGCAACACACGTGCGTCCGGACAGGCCGTCTTGATTGCGGTGTGAGCGGCCTTCAGCATGTCCCCGTACTTCGCCGCATCCGGTTCACCCCCCCAGAATCTGGGGATGTTCTCTTCGTTCCAGATCTCGTATTCCTTGATGTTCTGACAGTATTCCTGCGCGACGCGCCCGGCGAACTCACCGTACTCGTCCGAATCGATCGTGGAAAAGTCCTCCGGGTCGGTCATGGCCCATCCAACATCGTATCCCAGCATGGGGATGATCCGGACGCCGCCTTCGACAGCCATGTCTACCTGGCCCTGAACCCGTGAGAAGTCCCACTGATCGTCAGCCGGTTCGATCCTGTGCCAGTGGTAGTCCTCGCGGATCGTCACCTCGCCCAGTTCCGCGTACTTTTCGAATTCGAAATCGCGTTCGGCACTCTCTTCGATGCCCTGGTGCATGTGCGTGGAAACGCCAATCAGATGTTCGATGGTGGGCGCCGCGGTGGCCGTCAGGTCTTCCCACAGCCCCGGCTGCGCCACGTCAGATGTCGTGTCGTCAGATGTCGTGTCGTCGGACTCGATGACATCGGCGGTATCTCCGCCTTCATCGGTGACAATGCCTTCGTCGACCCGGGCATCGTCCTGGATGTCGACCTGGACATCTTCCTGGACGTCGGTGACCACATCCGGGGTGGTCTCCGGGCTTGAGCAACCGACGCACATCAGCGCAACAGCGCCAGCGGCCAGGAAAATGCTGGCAAGACGAACCTGTTTCATTCTGAATTTCCTTTTTTGAATCTTATGAGGCAGGGATTTCACTGGCGCTTCATCAAATCGTTGATGGGGGTGTACAGGCTTTCCTTGAAGGCGTCCAGCGAGTTGTCCTCGCCCGGCCTGGCCGCGAGAATCTCGATCGCGCGGGCGAACTCGGGAGCAACGGACCGAACCCGCAGCTTCGAGATCCGTTTTTCGGGCGGGACCGGAATCGTGTCGGTGACCAGAAGTTCCTTGATCAGCGGGTGCTGTTCGACGCGCCTCAGTCCCTCGGCTGAAGTAAGAACCGGGTGACAGATCGCGGCCCTGAGCGAAGCGGCGCCCTTTTCCATGCAGAAGTCGGCCGCCTCGATCAGCGTGCCGCAACTCATCGTCTCGTCGTCGATGACCCAGCAGTCGCGATCCTTGACCTCGCCAACCATGTGCTGCGCGTGCGCCTTCTCGTTGTCGGCGATGCGTTCCTTGTTGATGATGGCGATGTCCATCTTCAGCATGTTCACGAACGGACCGAGGTGTTTGGCCTCTCCGATGTCCGGGGCCACGAACACTGTTTTGTCACGCTGAGAGTTTGCCAGGATCTCGTACGCGAAGATCGGCTTCATGTTCAACGTGTCGACTTTGATGGTCTTCTGGTCAAAGAATCCGTGGATTTGCTGGAAATGGGGCTCCATTATGATGATTCCGCGGGCTCCGACGCTGGTCAGAAGGTCGGCGAAGGTTCGGGCGCCGATACTGGCCCGCGGGTGGTCCTGCTTGTCGCTTCGAATGTACGGAAGATAGGGGGTCACGACCGTAACCCTGGCTCCCGCGCAGGTCAACGCGTGTACCATCCAGTAGAGTTCGATGATCATGTCGCTGACGGTCAGATTCACACCGAAGATGTCCTCGCCGCTCTCGGTCTTGCCGATCAGCGCCCGTCCCGGTGCCTGGCTCTGGATGACGAAGCAGTGCTTGCCTCGGACGTTCACTTTCGGATCGACCAGCACGTTCCCGTTGGAGAACCACTTGATCGTCGGACCGCGGCGGTCGCTCTCGTCCGGTTCGTGCAGGAACACGCCAAGTTGTCTTGCGATCGAACGCGCGAAATCGAGATGAGAGTTGCCTGCGAACAGAAGGAAATCTTTGTGAGCCATTTGAGTCGACCTCGGCAAATGACAGAAATTGTTGAACGGACTGTTAATCCCGGTTCGGTTCTGCCGATTAGCACTTTAGGGACAAAATCGCAACCGGTCGTGCCGGATCCGGGCCGCTTTTCCTGTGCGTAACTCATTGAAATGGCGGGGCATCGGTCTTGATGCCAGATATCTCCGGTCTGGTTGAAACGGATGATCCCTTTTGAAGTCCGACAGGTTATTATCCTGGGTGAATTCCATCCCGCGAGGCACCCGATGACTGAGATGCGCCTGTTGTCCTGGAGTCTTGTCTGTCTGGTCCTGTTGACTGTCGGATGCGGTTCGGTTGGTACCGACGATATCCTTTCGCCTTCAGACGTCCCAGACGCCTTCGCCGACCTCGTGGACGCTCCGGACTCATCGGGCCAGACCGATGTCGACTCGCATGAAGTCGGTCAGACCGGCGACGCATCCGACTCTGAGGTGGTCTCCGATACCGCCGATGACGTTTATGTCCCCCCTGAGCCCGATCCCACGTTCATTCACGAAGTCCGTGTCAGGGAAACCTGCGTGGCCGACGGCCCGTGGAAAATCGATGGGGTGCTTCAATTCAGGGACGCGGCAAGTGGCTTCGTGTCGCTGGATATTCGTGCCGTCACGGTTTCGGGCGACTTGGTGTGGGCCCTTTCCAGCGAAGGCCTCTACAGAATGGTGTACGTAACCTCCGGCCTGCCCGCCACGTTCGAGAGGGTGATGGACGCGGGCGCGGGGTCTTTGATTGCGCCGGCTTTCGAGGCCGACAGTGGACTCATCATGGTTGATGGCGACACGTTGACCGAGTTTGTCGGGGAACTGACCGACTCCAGAACCGTGTCTCTGCCGTCAGCGGCGGAGTCGATCATCTTCTGTGGCGACGACGCATGGGCGGTCGCCGGGGGGACCCTCTTCAGACTGCCGGACGACGGCCCGGCCCAGAGCCTCGATGTCGGGGTTCAGCCGTCAGGTCTTCTTGCCTGCCGTTCCGGGTCACTGTTGTTCGCGGTCGATTCCGCGGTTTACGAACTGGTCGATCCGTCCGATCCGTCAACGGCGACGCAGCGGTACGACGGTGGCGAAGTGGCCTTGACCGCGTTGGCGGCCGGTTCCTTGATGGTGGCGGTCGGCGCAGGCGACGATCTGGTGTTGCTTGACGGGTCGACATGGACACCGGTGACGATCAGTCCAGGAAAGGGCGGTCTGCCAACGGGCTCCATCCGCGCTCTCTCTGTCAGTCTCGACGACAGGTTCGTCGCCATCGCGCATGAGGTGGGCGTGACTGTCCTTGATCTGACTCCTGGCGACACCGAAAGCCTGGCGGTTGGGCGAATTTCGATTGGTGACGACACGGTGGCTACCGTCGATCATTTCACCTCGGGAAGGTGGCTTCCCGCCAACTCTGCGTCGGATCTGTTTCTGTCCACATCGGCCGCAGGACTCTGGGTGGCGACCCCGGCTGGATTGTCACGGATATCTTCCCAGGCGGTCAATCTCGCCGACAAGGCCGAGCGCATGTTCGACAACATGAACCGATGGTTCTGGCGCCTCAAGGGATTTGTGACCGCCGCGGCCCAGTTTGAGAGCGCCTTCAGTGATGTCAGACTGCCACTTCAGGACAACGACAACGACGGCCAGTGGACCCAGGAGGCGGTCGGAGCCTTATGCTACGCTTACGCCACCACCGGAGACGAGCGTTACTACGAGGCCGCGCGAAAGGCCATCACGAACATGGCCATGCAGATTGACATCCCCGCTCAGGATTTTATCGATGCCGGCCTTGGACGCGGCTTCGTGACGCGTTCCTTCGTCCGCGACGATGAAGGCGAGGTCTTCACATCCAAGGCAGGCCTGTCCAACTGGCACCTGGTCGAGGACTACATCGACGGTCACGATTATTACTGGAAGGACGACACGTCTTCCGATGAGATGACAGGCCATTTCTATGGATTTTCGATCTATTACGACCTGTGCGCGAAGGACGACGCGGAGCGAGAGTGGGTGGCCGAACACCTGACCGCCCTGGTCGGGTACATCCTGGATCATGGATTGCTGCTGCTTGATCTGGATCACCAGCCGACCGAACACGGCAAGTACAGTCCTGGGTACCTCGCTGTCGCCGTGGACGGACTCGAGGCGTGTTCGATGCAAACAGACCTGGAGACCTGCATCGGTTCCTACTACGGCGGTGCCTTCCTGGATTCGACCGAGATCCTCGGTGGACTGCTCGCCGCTTGGCACGTCTCGGGTGACCGGCGTTTTTACGACGCGTACGACACCCTTATCAATGAACACCGCTACGATGAGCTGGC
>CAZNJW010000057.1:8848-16550 GCA_964573455.1 uncultured Anaeromyxobacteraceae bacterium
CAATCCGGCCTCGCGCCGCGCACCGAACTTCTGGCTGCTTCCCTACTGGGGACTGCGTTACTACAACGTGATCTGCGAGTGAGCGACTCGGCTGGCGTAGCATTTCCGCGTACAGACCTCCCGACTCCAGAGACATGATGCCGAAATCGGTGGCGTCGGGCGGGTCCATCTGCAATTCGCCCACTTCGATGCTCAGATCCTGGCCGCCACGGCCGCTTCGTTGATGTCTGGATTGTTCAAGCGTTCCCCCCGCGAATTCCGTCCGAATCGCTTCCAATATAGGTAAGATAGCCATCAGCACGGTGGGGGGCAGGTGCTTCCGTCGCCGCAACCATGCGGACGACGATTATGGACGCCTGCCGCCGCTTAGCCCGCTGTACGCAGCCGCGATTTTAGTGAAGGCCGGACATGACGTGGTCGTCATCGATGCGATAATCGGCTGGCTGACGCTGGAAAAGGTGATTGCCCGCTTACCGGAACGGCGACCAGCACGGAATGGTCTTCAGGTGGGGGAAACTGGGAAATGACACTCGTGCAGATGACGCTGTCCGGCTTGGAAATCATCTGGTCAAGACTTACCGGCAGACCTGTTCCCGTCGCAGTACGCTGGAACCTTCTCAACAGATGCGCCTGCCGCTGCGCATACTGCAGCCTCTGGAAAACTGAATCGAAAGAAATCCCTTTTGATGGTGTCCGAGAGATTCTTCGGCAGTTCCAGCGCCTTGGCACCAGGCAGATTTCGTATTCCGGTGGCGAGCCGCTGCTACGCGAGGACATCGGTAAAATCATTAGTGAAACGGCCCGTCTTGGCATCGCGCCCACGATGAATTCCAGCGGATACGGCCTGAAAAGGCACGTCGAAGAACTGAAGGATCTGGACCTGCTCAAGATCAGTCTTGACGGACCCAGGGAAATCCATGATCTCGTCAGAAATCGGAATGGTGCATATGACACCGCGATCGAGGCGGCCGAAATCGCATCAAGGCGACTCAGGGCGTTTTCGTTCAGCACGACCATCTCCCGTTACAACGTAAACCATCTTTCATTCCTGCTTGATCTTGCCGAACGCCATGATTCGACAGTGACCTTCCAGCCCCTCAAAAAGCTTTATCGCGGCATTGAAAGCATGGGCGACATCGCGCCGGAATCAGGGGAACTCCTCACGGCGGTGCAGATGCTGATCGACCAAAAAATGGCGGGGAACAAACGCATCCTGAATTCGATACCGGAACTTAGACGAATGAAGGCATGGCCGTCATTTCCGCCGGTCCGCTGCACCGCCGGAAAGGTCTTCGTCATGGTGAATCCGGACGGCACGCTCTTGCCATGCGACCGAATCGAGTATTCCTCGCCGCTTCCCAACATCACCCAGACTCCCGTGGCTGAAGCGATTAAATTGCTGCCAGAGGTCAGGTGCGCTGGGTGCGCATTCACGGGGTCACAACAACTGAACATGCTTTACAACCTTGATATCACACCGCTGGCCGAAGTATTCAGGCTGAGCAAGTGACGCGGAGTTTTCCCGCAGATGACAGGAACCGGCACGACAGACGACGGGCAACCTCGCGCGAACAGCAGACTTCGTGGGCTGGTGACCAACCTTTTCGTTTGGCTTGGAGCCGTGGCAATCCTTCTTCTGGTGCTGCGTGGAATCGATTTTTCAGGCATCGGGAAGATCGTCTTATCCACTCGCCTGCTCTGGCTCCTGCCAGCGGCAGTCATCACACTCATTTCTGAATTCATTTTCTGGACCCTGCGTTACCGGGCGATACTGCGGACAACAGGAAACAATCTTGCATTCAAGGAAGTACTTGCAATCCGGATGGGCACCATGCCTGTCCGCCAGGCACTGCCATTCTATGCCGGAGACGTGGTCAGGGTCATGCTCCTGTCAAGGAAGCATCACATTCGCGCCAGCCACTCGATCCTTACACATCTGTTGAACGCCTCATCCCAGGTGTTCGGGCTCGCACTGGCCGCGGGCATCGGCATGGTGATTACAAAAAACATCGCAGGGGCCATCGTGATACTGGTTCTGGCGATGATCTGCATCGCGGCGGCATGCCTTTCAAGAGCCCTGGACCGGTATGCCGCTAGATCGCGTCAGACCACGGATTCACTCGACCTGATTTCATCGATCGCTGCCTTTTCGGGCAGACTGACCGGCGAAATGCCTTCCATAATAATGCTGTCAATAATCTGTACCGCCTGTGAGCTTATCGCCTCCTACCTCATCATGGCGTCCTTTGGGCTGAAATTCCCAGGGTGGAACATCATTTTCACTCTTTCGGCAATCAGTCTGATCGGTTCAATTCCACTGACCCCGTTCGGTCTTGGCATCAGGGAAGCAACCGTCACTGTACTCGCCGCGGGTTGGATGGAACCGGCGGGACTGGCAATATCCGCGATCGCGTCCACTGCCTTGCTCAGAGTACTTCCGGCGCTCGCAGGGACTTACTGGCTTATCCCGAACCTGAAGGCACTGGCATTTCCAAAACGACCGAGGTCAGATACCACAGACTAGAAGTCGCCAACATTGGTCCAGCTCCGGACTGTTCGCCCGATTCTCATGATTTTCATCTTCCCGACGCAGCATGCGCGACCATCGCAGATCGGTCGTGTCAATGACCGGAAGGCCTGCTCGAACCCCATTTCAACAGCATTGAAGATGTCTTTTTCCAGGGGAATCCCACAAAACGTCAGTGTTCCATCAGGCATCAATGTAGCTGTTATCTTCGGACAGGGACACCTGTCGAAAGGCGTTTTCATCCTTTCCAAATAGAACTCCAGATCGGATTGGGAATTGGCGAGAACCTTTTTAAGTGGTCCCCCATCCCTCGAAATATCAAGCAATGAGGTCCACGCTGCCTTCAACGACTCATGATCGGGCAAGACTTCCGTTCTGACCTCCGGAGGCACGGCATAAGTGATCAAGGGCTGAAAGGATATCGTGGCACCAAGGTCTGAAACGTACAGCAGCACATCCTTGATGCGCGCCGCATTCGCGGCGGTTATGCATCCGACCAGCCTGACGGGGATACCCGCCGACCGGGCGGCCAGAATCGCGTGTTCGACAGAAGCGGCGCTGCCCTGACCGCGAAAACCATCGTTGATGTGACCTGGACCATCCAGACTGAGCTGCAGGAATTCCAGTCCGGTCAGGACGCTCAACCTTTCCGGCACGAGATCCCCGTTCGAATTGAGCTTGCAGGCCATGCCACGCCGAATGGCGTGCGTTATCAGATCGCCGATGTCATCACGCAGCAGAGGTTCGCCGCCGGAAAACGACAGCATCGCGACACCGGCATCAGCCATCTGATCGATCAGTCGGTGGGCCGATTCCGTGCCAATTCCCGGATTCGAATGTTGAGGTGACCATTGGCAGTAAAGGCAGCGCCGGGTACATACGTCATTTATGAGCCACGCGACCGCCCAGGGACGACGCTGGCCGCCCAGAACAAATCGAAAAGCGTCAGCACCAAGACGTGAGATCGCTGCCAGTTTCATCGACGCCCCGGAGACCCGGCGGATCCGGGCCCGATTCAAACGGACCATCAAGCGGCATCAGGACGTCGAATGTTTTTTCGACGGCGAAACGCGAATGCTGCCGCCAATGCTGTCCACAACACGGCGGCCAACAGGCCCGCACCACCAAGAACCATGCCGACCATGGTTGAAACGGGCCGATACATCATTTCCACGATCGAGTTACCCTTCGGCACCTCAACGGCTCGAAAAATGTACCACGTCCGCCTGACAGGCGTCGCCTCCCCGTTCACATAGGCCTTCCAATCACTTGACCAGTAGTCCGACAGCACGAGGTCTGCCTTTTCCGGACTCTCAACCTCGATTTCGATCCTCGACCCCGAATAATCCCTGATCTTCGCCGAGCCATCCAGCAAAACGGGGACGGAATCTGTCGCGGAAGTCACGAACTGCAAACCCGCAAACTGCCCATCGGGAGTATTGGCATCGCGCACCAGGAATGCCCTTGGAAGCGCCTCAGAATTCCGGTATATCCAGTATTCATCGGCTTTCAAGACGCAATTCGCCCCCGGTCTGGCCAGAACAGGTTCCCATCCGCCGATCTCGACCGGGGCGCCTGAAACCAGAGTGGTCACACCTGCAACATCCCAGAAGGGCAGTTCCAGGACTTCCGGTTCAGTCAAGGACATCACCCTCGAATCCTCGCGAATGTACTTTTCCCGGTCCGGATTGAAAGAGGCCATCAAATCGGCATACCTGTCGGGCAGGTGACTTGCCACCGCCTGCACGTCAAACAGGCCAGCCGAAGACGCAAGATTGGGGTACATGATTTCAGTGCCGAGTCTGACAATTCTGCCAAATCGAGGCGTATTGTCCCGAATGTCCGACAGGCAGGCTGAATCGAATGACTCGAATGCCTCGGGCGGCATCTGCAATTCATAAATCTGTTTCAGCGGCGCAGTCCACACCGGCCATAGCGCAAGAATGCAGACGAAGGGGATCAATACCCTGCGCAGGCGCCATTTCAAGCCCGACGCCACAGCAACGCCCAGGCCTGCGCCAACGGCGGCGATGATCGGAAACGGCGAAATGAAGTACTTTGAACTCAGCTTGAAGTAGGAAAAGAATGGGACCGCAAAGTGCCAGATCTTCAACAGCGGTGTGTTCATCACGGTCAGGACAAACAGCACCAGCAGAGACAGGACGGAAATTTCAACCCACCTGCGACGTAACGGAAGAAGCAGGAAGACAAGCAGGCCGGGGCCGAGCAGGGACAGGATGTATCCCGGCAAATTCTCATCCAGTTCCGGATGAGTGGCATCGGCGAAAACGTGCCCGGATTCGTGTATCCCCGCAGCCAGCGGAACCAGTTGGGTGGCTGCGATCAGGCATGAAACGAATAACCACGCAATGCCACCCGTGATGACGAATCTCCGATCATCCCCACGCCTGCCCAGGGCCTCTCCCACCAGATAGAGGATCCCAAGCGCGAACCCGTAATAGGCCCCTTGAGGATGACCCGAAAGGGCCGAAAAACCCATAGCCACGGACGCCAGGGGAAACGCCATGGCCTGTTTTCTTCGGACGGCCATGGCCAGGAAGAATAGGGCTATCACTGACCAGTCGGTCGCGGCATAGTGCAGGAGTACCTCCTCGACAGGAGGATACCTGAATACCAGCGCGGCAAAGACCATGGCCCCTGTCACTGAACCGACAGCCGAGGCTTCAAGTAGCCTGAGCAGTCCGAACAAGGCTAGTGAGGCCAGAACGCCGAGGATGATTGCGCGAAAGGAATACACCCTCGAAACAGGCCCCAGCCCGCGACCCACAGCCATGACGGGATCGAACAGCAAAGCATTTGGATCTGAATCCAGCCCGAGTCCAAAAGCAGGATAAGGGTTGAAAGCACCAGATTCTCCCGAATTCCACTGCCTCAAAACCTCTTTCTGAAGGCTGAAGTGCAGCGCGGACTCATCCGTCGGTGGCCATCCGTCGTGAGTGTGAAAAAGGGTTCGTCCGGAAAAGAGTGTCGGCCATGCGAATAGAATCACGACAGCCGACACCGACACGGCAGCAATCAATAACGGTAACCACCGGCTGGTCTTCAGTCTTTCTGGCAAGCCGGTCATGAGAAGTTCCAAATGAGGCTTGGCATAGCTTAACCGAACCGGTGCGGCCGCGTAACACCGACGAAAATGAATTGTAACGCACCAAGTTGTCCCCCTGGCCTTCCCCCGAAAAAGTGGACACATCTGTTAAGCTGCCGTGGCAGCGCCAGAGAAAACCTGCCTTTCATAATCCACCGGGCACAAATGGCCGTTGGCCGAGTGCCTGCGTTTCCAGTTGAAAAACACCTCAACGTACTGAAACAGATCCGGTCTTGCGCCGTCGCTGCACCGACCGCATCCATTCACCACAACATCGTCCCGATCTCCAGTGTTTTCAACGACAGACTCCGCGATGAGTTCCTCAATGTGAGTTGGATTTTTGGTGTGTTGGACAGGGATAATCGCAACTGGCGTAATACCATCCGCTAAAGATCGATGGCGAGCTGAGTGCGCCTGCCCGTAAAACTCATTTGACAGCGGACGTGGGAGTTATGTAGATATGGCTTTCATTGCTAGGCGCGTCTAGCAAGGGAGGCGGCATGTCCTGGGAACTCACCAGTGCTCTTGAAGATTATCTGAAAACAATTCACGAACTTATCCGCGAAAAGGGGATGGCGCGCGTCCGTGATATCTGTACGGCGCGACAGGTTAAATCAGGGTCAGCGTCGCCGGCAATGAACCGGCTGGCCGAAATGGGTCTTATCGAACACAACCGTGGGGAATTCATCGTCCTGACCCGACGCGGCGAGGAGATCGCCCGCAGAGTCAGGGCCAGGCATGACACGTTGCTTTGGTTGTTTCGGGACTTCCTGGGCGTTGACGCGGCGGTCGCGGCCAGGGACGCCTGCGAAATGGAACACCATCTGTCCGACACCAGCCTGGATGCACTGGTGCGCATGCATGAACACGCCAGCGAATTTCTGGGTGGGCTTGCCAGAATCGTGCCTCCTGGCACTCGTCTCAGCCACATGCATCGCGAATCGCAATGCCGGTTTTGCAGACATGACGATGGCCATGACGACGACTGCCGTCCAGAGGACGTGACGAAGCTGTCGGACCTTGCTGCCGGTGATCGGTGCGTGGTCGACGGAATCGACGCGGACGATCAGACCAGGGTCAGGCTGGTGAACTGGGGCGTAATCCCAGGGTCCAGGCTGGAAATCAATAGGGTTCGGAAAACTCGGGACGTGCAGATCTTGATTGAAGGAAATCGGGTCGATCTGTCGGGCGCGGAAGCCTCCGCGGTGCGGGTCAGACAGGAAGGGGAATCGATTTGAAGATAGTCGCCAGAAAAGCAGCAACAACCCTGTATGGGGCGGCTCTGTGCGTGGCCCTGATGCTCGTATCCATGCCAGCCTGGTCTCTGGACACCACCGAAACGTTTGAACAGGGCGCCCTGGACCTGGAGATATTCGCCGGTTTTCACGGATTTTCCGGGGGGCGGCATTTTGAAGGCTTCGATTTCGAGGCTGCCCTGAACTATGGGCTCGTCGACCGGTTTTCGATATACGGAAAGGGGCAGATCGGAAGTAACGGTGATTTTACGGCTGCAACCGGCGGCGCTGCCTTCGGGATACTGGGCAATCCGCTGGATACCGATCATTTTGACTTGGATCTGATGGTTGAATTCGGTTTCGGCGACTACGGCGTGGCGGTAATCCCGGCAGTCGAGTTGAATTTCGACCTGGTTCCCGACTTGAAAAAGTGGGGTATGTACCTGCGCGTCGAGGAGATCATCATGGCCGACATGAATGCCGGCGGTTCAGGTTTCACCGCCTATACGGCGATGACGTTCGGCACATACTGGGCGATTGTCGAAGGGCACAAGGTGCTTGCCGAATACGACATGCAGTTCGCCAACATGCCGGCCGCCGGTGAGCGCACCGTGGACGTGGGCAGGGTGGCCCTGGGTTACAACCTCGGCATCGGGAACAATGTGGACATGATCAATGAAGTTCATTGCGACATTCCGCAGTCCGGCGAGAAAGCCGGGTTCGGGTTTTCGATTGGGTTCAAGATTTACGGAATCAACCACCGCTGAGTCCGGGATGGCAAATATTGCACGCGGGCGTCCGATTCGCCGATGCGGGTATCGGTGCGTTAATCCG
>CAZNJW010000058.1:0-16067 GCA_964573455.1 uncultured Anaeromyxobacteraceae bacterium
CGTTAACAACAATTACTCTATTGCCGGCTTTGAACACCTTGTCTTGAAAGGAGACAGCCAATGAAATTCAGACTCGGGACGCTTCTGGCGGCCGCCATGGTGACCGCGGCCATCGTCGGTTGCGGAGACGGGGAGAATGACCCGCACGACACGATCGTCAATTACGATCTGCTGATTCCGGATGTCGGCGGAAACGACGCAGTTGACGCTCTGTCCAACGAGACTGGCGACGATCTGCCAATGTCCGACGAGGGCGGCACCGATACGACTGTCGACCAGGGCGGAATCACGGACACCGTCTCAGACCCCGGCCAGCCGGACACCAACCCGGTGGACACCTATGTTCCTCCGGAAGACACCTATGTCCCGCCCAGCTATGAATGCAACTCTATCGACGACTGCCAGCCCTACGAGGTCTGTGACCTGGCGCTGGGACGTTGCGAGGAGCGCAGTTCATATCCGATGATCGTTGGAAACGAAGAGCTTTTCACCTTCAAGCCGCCCGAGGGTGGATACGGTGACTTCGTCGTGATCGACGGCAGCCGTTTCATGTTCGGAACTACGTCCTCGGTTCGCGCCGATATCGGTGGGTCCCTGGTCGCCAGCGCGACACTGGCCCACTCGACGCTGAGCCCACACAGGATCATCGGTCCGGTGCCGACCGAGGGAGGCAAGGTCGGGGTCGTGTTCCAGCAGGCAACCCCGATCTATCAGAAGTACCCGACCGAGTTCATCTACAACACGAACCTGGGCGTCATCGAATGTAACGACTCCACCCCGCCGGCAACGGGCACGAACGGCTCGATGGGCGAGGTCGGACCTTTCGGCGCCGGTTATGTGGATCTGGTCAACGACGACATCCGCATCTACTACCCCGCCGAATGCGGATCGATCAGGCGGCCCGGTGTTCCCGGCACGTACCCGGTCGTTGTAATCATCCCGGAAGGCGCGGACATCAACGTCCCGTTCCTTAACTTCGACTACATCGGCCAGATGCTTGCTTCGTGGGGTATCGTTACCGTCAGCATGAAGGCCGAAGTCAACACCGAAGACGCCGAGGCCCACCTCCAGCGCGTGATCGCCACGGCACCCGGGTTCAAGAACGCGGATCTGTCCGCTAAGCACGCGGCGCTCGAGGGTGTGCAGACCAGCGACAAATTCGCATGGCTGGTCTTCGGCAGCGGCGCCGACACCATGAACCTGGCCTTCGCTGACGAGGCCGGCAATGTCCTGGACGGTCTCGCTGTCGCCACCGTCGCAATCGCGCCCGCAGCCAAGCTGAATGACAATGGCTCGACCTCTTTCATGGTTGTCTACGGCAAGCTTGACAAGATCGCCAGCAACAACTTCGCCACAGGCAGCTTCGGCGAATTCGATTCACCGAAATGGCAGGTCGAGATCAAGGGCGGTAACCACAGTCTGTTCACCGACCACCAGATGTACTACGGTGGCGGGATAATGCCGATCACCGACAATGACCCCGAGATCATGCGCAAGGAGCAGATGTCGCTGACCCTCAGCATGGTGCTGCCTTTCCTGCAGAAGGCTTTCGGCATGGCCGAACCGTTCGCGGACCAGCTTCTCAACTCATTCAGCACCGACAAGATCGCGGTCCAGAAGAACTAGGCTTTGAAAGCCCGCGCTGCTGCCCCCTCCCCGAAAACGAAAAACAACAATATTTCCTGTCCAATGGATCAATTTGGGAACCGATTCCGATGGTCTTTCTGCTAGGATTCCCCGCATGGACGGGGACCTGCCACAAGTACCGACCGAAAAGATCCTGTGCGGGGGGAAGTTCTACCGTCTTGTCGTGGCCTGCTGCCGCAACTGCACCGAACCTCAGTTCTGTCGCGAATTCTGGGACTTTTTTCAGAAAAACGGTACTAATCCGCAGGAATACCTGCGAAAATTCGGCATCAAGGAGGACGTGATGAAGAGGATCGTCTTCGACTGCGACCGCTGTGGAAAAAAAGACATCGGTGAGCCCGTGTCGGTGTTTTTCACGGACGGTGAGCATGACGGCGAAAGGATGACGCACGAAGAGTTCGCGGCATCCATCGAGCGACTCGGCAAGCTGCCGGTTTCCAAGGAGTATCTTGGAGACGTGCTGGCGCTGCTGCACACCCATGAAGGCTGGGAACACTACTGCACGCCGTGTTTCCGGAAGGTCGCCCAGGCCGCCGTCGGGATGCTTGGCCCAAACGCCAAGTCCAGAAGGAAGGCCAACGCAGAGGCGGGCATGTCGGCGGCGGGTCGAGCAATCGCCGCCAGAAACCAGCCAAAGCCGGTTGTCCTCGAACCACTGGAGCCGGAGGACCCGCCCCAGTCCACACGAGGGCGCCGTAAGGCCTGATCACCATCCCACAGAAACGGGAATGGAGACGGACGACCGTTGACCCGGGGACGGCTGTGACCACTGTCAGTTCACCGAAACCGAATTATTCACGGAGGTTCCAATGCCCAAGCTGACTGTTGCCGTGCTTTTGCTCGCCATTTTCCTGCCGGTTGCCGCCGCCGCAGAACCGGTATTTCCCACGGGTTCATACGGGCCGATGCATGAACAGCTTGGCCGTCAGGATCGAATGTTCTATAGATTCCTGGCGCTCCCGTTCGGCTGGGCGCTCGAGGCCTACCTGAAGACCGCCGATGACGCGGACGTGATCTCGGCATTCCTGGCTCAGTCCGCGTCCGAGGATGTCGAGGCCGTCACCGGCCGCAATCCCTACGACCTGTTCACCAACTACGAGGAACACGGCGATCTCGGAATGTTCGGTGGCGTCGCGGCCGTGGGGACCGCCTTCCGGTACATGTCTCTCAAGCGTGACGGGGCTCCGGCGGACGTTCTGGCCGCGGCCAGGCATGACCTGGTCAGAGCGATCGAAAACCAGCATGTGTTCTGGGCGGTGACCGGCGAGCCGGGCGTTGTGGCGCGAGGCATCCGAAGATTGAAGGACGAAGTCACCGGGTCCGCGATCCCCGATAACGACGTGACCCTGGTTCCACTGAAGGATATCGACGGCAATCCCCTGCCGGCTCCCAAGAACAACGGAACATGGCGCGCCGACAACTCGGGCGGCGCTCTTCCGGCTGACACATGGGTCTGGATCGATTCCTGTTCGAAGGACCAGCTTGTCGGACAGATATTCGCCATGGTGGCGCTTTACGACGCGGCTCTGGACGACCCGGAAATAGATCAGGCGCTGATCGCGCAGATGCGAGCCGATGCGCTGGCGACAGCCAGTATGCTGATGGTCAAACGCGACATTTCGGTGATGGAAGGGCCGTCCGGCACGGGCGAATATGACCTGATTATCATGGACTCGGACGGACGTCCGACGATGTTCCACGACCTCAGCCCCTGGTCGATGGAGAAGTTCTACATGTCCGAAAACGACGGGGTATACAACATCTTCAACCTGACGCTCGCGCTGGGGATCATGAAGGGTCTGTTCCACGTTACCGGCGACGAGACCATCGAGACTTACATCTACGAAGAACTGATGGGAAGCCGTGGATACCTGGAAATGATGGATCGGCCGCTCGACGACGAAGGGGTGCTCGATTACATCTACGCGAAACAGAAGACCAATTTCTCAAACGTAAACATGATCGCGACCGGTATCTGGCTGGCTCTCTACACGGAGTCCGACCAGGCAGTCTCGGCCAGACTTCAGAACTTCATGGAAAAACGCTGGTGGAATCGCGAAGGTCAGAGCCGCACCGCCGCGCTTTCCAAGCAGCCTTTCTACAACGCGGTCTGGATGAGCGTCACCGACCGTGGTGTCGATCGCTCGCTGGCCGATGAAACAGCCCGACTTCTGGCGGCCTTTGACCTCGGTCCTTACCTGAATCCATATCGCGAGAACTGCGACGCGGCGGAGATCGAGGCCCGAAAGTGCCTGGCAATTGACGGGGTCACCACTCTTGACGTGGAACAGTCGACAAACAGAAGCGGTGACAGCGTATCGGATATCGCTCTGGATCCCTCGATTCGACCGCCATCGAATTTCGACGCACGCTCGGATCCGTTCGAAATGAACGGTGGCGGCGGACTCAGGTTGAATCCGGGTGGAGACCTGCTTGCAGCCTACTGGATGGGGCGTTACTTCCCGCTGAACCCCGCCGGTACACGCGGAATGTCTCCCAACGTCAGGGAGCACATCGCGGTCCCCGGCCTTGATCCGATACCCGAACCTGTTCCCGAGGTCGTCGAGGCCGGCGCGGACGTCGTTGAACCTGGCGACACCAACGCCCCTGTCGATACCACGGACGACGTATCGACGGACAACGGCGGCAAAGGCGGCTCGGGCTGCTCATCCTCGCAAGGCGATGCGACACCCCTTTCCACCCTGCTTCTGTTGATCGGCGCCTTCGTTCTGCTGCGCAGACGGCAGGCGGCATAGTCCAATAGTGGCCGGTCGCAGCGTCCTCCTTGACCTCAACGCGGATTGAATACATCCTATTTCCTGGTGACATTTGTCAGATGCCCGGTTCGCCGGATTGGAATCGACGCGATGCCCATCGAGCTTCCATCGCTTTCGCGAATCAGGCAGGCCATCTTCGGCCGACCGGAAGGACTATCCGACGAAGCCGGGAACGATAATCAGCATGACGTGTTCGAAGGCCGTGTGATCGCCGGCCGCTTCGAGATAATCCGGAGACTGGGCGCTGGAGGAATGGGAACGGTCTACCTGGCCCGACAGACCTCGATGAATCGACAGGTCGCCATCAAACTGCTGCATTCCGACAAGACCCGTGACAACGAGGCGCGCAGCCGATTCCGTCTTGAAGCGGCGGCCGTCAGCCGCCTGAAGAACCCGCATACGATCACGGTGTACGACTTCGGCGAGGACGAGAACGGTGAACTGTTCCTGGTGATGGAATACCTTGAAGGCAGACTTCTTTCGGATGTACTGCGGGAGACAGGCCCGATCGACAGTGCCCTGGTGGTGGGTATCGCGGATCAGATTCTTGATTCGCTTGCCGAGGCGCACGCCGCCGGCGTCCTGCACCGAGACCTGAAGCCCGAGAACATATTCGTCAGCCAGGATCTCGAGAACAAGTTGTTCGTGAAAGTCCTCGATTTTGGAATCGCCAAGGTCCTCGGTGCGCAACAGCCAGACCGGACGTGGCCGGGTGTCGTGTTTGGCACACCCGCCTACATGAGTCCCGAACAGGTGATGGGACGCAAGGGAGACCAGCGTTCCGACCTGTATTCGCTGGCGGTAGTGATGTTCGAACTGCTGACCGGGGCGCTGCCGGTAACCGGCAGGACACCGATCGAGATCGGCGTCAAAAAGGTACGAAACAAACCTCCACGTCTGGAACAAATCAACCCGGGACGCGCCTACCCGGATGGCGCATCGGACTTCATGGTCAAGGCGCTCAGCCCGAATCCCGACGACAGGCCGCTGACGGCCCGTGAATTCCGACGCGAAATGATGCAGGCATTCGTCATGCAATCGAATGACGCGGGAGTCTGGGGGGTTGGCAAGCCTGCCCCGGACGCCACCGCGTCGTTCAGTGATTCGGTTGGTCTGGACGGCAAGGTCACGAAGCCGATCAAACCCTTGAAAAGCGGCAGAAGGAAGGCTTCGACGGCTGACCAGTCGGTTCAGGGAAAACGGGAAAAGGCACCGGTTGTCAGCGCTCAGGCAATCCTGAGGGACACTCCGCTTTCCGGGTTTGATCGACGATCCTCACACCGGGCGTCAAAACTGATCGGGGTCAGGTGCTTCTACGATGGACGAGACTTCCGTGCCACCGCATCGGACCTCAGCGCCAGCGGAGGGTTCCTGGCCTCTCAGATGCTTCCTGTCGCTGGACACCGGATAATAATCGTGTTTCCCTGCCCCGGTAACGACGGCAATACGCTTTCGATGATCGCCGAGGTTGTCCGGCTTGACCCGGGATCCGGCGATGTGCTGGACGTTCGCGGATTCGCGGTCCGATGGGTCCGGCTCAGGGCTCGAGGTGAACTCGCCTGCCTGAAAAGATTCCTCGATCTGAACCTGGGCATCGAACTCAACACCACTCTGGCGGACACCGCGAGCGCCCCCCAGTGGGAATATCTCTTCGAAGATAGTAAATTAGGTCGGTCCGTGTAGAGGTTTCAACAAAATGATCCGCAGAATCATTGCCACCATCGCGTTGACGACGGTGGCGTTAGTTCAACCGGCCGCGGCCGCCGTGGAAGATGACTTCGAAGTTTCCGTCATCGAGCGGGCACTTGGCGGTTCCGACCAGCCCGGAATGGTTTTTACCGCAATCAACGACATGTCGGGTGTCAAGCTGACCGTTGTCAGGAACGACGGCCACAGGATGAAGTTCAGCCGCGACTGCCTGAAGGCCGGGGAAACATGGCGGGTGACGTGGCGTCAGAACCCGGGACGCGTGTCTTACCAGGTCGGACTGATGGCGGACGGCTTGTCGACCCCGCTCGAGATGGAGTTCACCGCCACCGTGGCCAACGACTTCGACATCTCGGTAACCGCCGATGACATCGACCTTGAATCCGGGCTGATCGGGTTTTCAACATCGGGAAACGTCGATCGGGTTCAGATCGAATTGTTCGCGACGGACGGCTCCCTGCTGGTTCAGCGCGAGATGAGGCTGGTGATGATCCCGGGTCAGAAGCGCGGGCTGGATTACACCCCTCCGGACGAAGAGATCGGCCTGGTCAGGATCGCGGCGTTTGACGACCTGGGTTTCAAAAAAGAACTGACGTTCACGCCGTATCTGGTCCCAATCCCTCACGACGAGGTCAACTTCGAGTTCGGCAGCGCCGAGATCAAGGCATCCGAGGAAGCAAAACTGTACCGCGTCATCGAGGAGGCGGAAAAAGCCGTCGCGAAACTCGGCCAGCAAATCCGATTCAGGCTTTATGTCGCCGGTTACACGGACACGGTCGGTTCGAACGAATCAAACATGGATCTGTCCAGGCGGCGAGCGTCGTCAATCGCGAAGTGGCTTCGTGAACACGGCCTTCGCCTTCAGGTCTGCTCGCGAGGCTTCGGCGAGTCCGTTCTTGCGGTCGAGACTCCCGACAACACCGAAAACGGGGCGAACCGTCGTACTCTGTTCGTCATCTCTGGCCAGGCCCCATTCGGAAAAGACTTCCCAGGCGGGGCCGGCTGGTCCTGCGCCGGAAAATAGCCCGAGTCATCACTGCGGCGAGTAGGCCAGTTGAGCCTGGTCGAATCGGGAGGCCGCGTGACTACAATCTTGTGTCCGGGGAACCGGTTGCGGTACAGGTGGCCTTCGTGAAAAGGTTCATCACAGCTATTCAATTTTCGGTGGTGGCTTCGTGCTTGCTATTTGCTCAAGCAAACGCACAAGTCTGTCCTGAAACCCATTCGGCTCAATTATACAAGGTTCAAAAGGTTGGCTGGTACAACCGAAACGGAGTTGACATGGCTGCCAGCACAATCGATCAAAATTCTTATGTTGTTGTACGAAGTCTTGGTACGGTACCGTTCACCATGATGAATGAGCGAAATCTCTATTACTATCAGCATGACACCGAAAACCATGACCTGATTCAGCAAGGACTTATCAATGACGATACGATGCCCGTCAATCGAATTCCTAGAATTGACAATCTAAACTTTCTTGGATTTCTTGGTGGTTGGTCGGTAGCATGGAATGCTCTATACTACGGAATGGGCTTTTCTGACTTGCCAAAGATCCAGACTCGAAATTTCTCAGACAATATGACGCCAATGTCAAATCAACAGTCTCTGTTTCAGAACGGCGTTTACACGATGTACGATTCCCTCGACGTTGCGGCACTTCCGGGTCTCGGAAAGGCGGTTGTAATAGGAACCATGAAGAGCCTTCCTGGCTTGGGAGCTTGGCCGACCTATTTGCAGTATGTCGAGGTCGATGGTTCGCTTGGGCCAAGGATTATGCTGACTGGAGCAGGGGGTTATGGAACTGGAGATCGTTCTCCAGCGGTAGCCTCTGGATTGACATACGACGATGATTCTGTTGTCGCTGCTTGGATTAGTTCAGTTGATGGCTTCGTTCGCTATCAAATCTTTGATTCTGCTGGAATCGCGTTGACTGAAATACTTACCGGTCCTGCTGCCCGCGAGATTGCGATTGGCGCGGTGCCTGGTGGTTTCGCGATTGCTCGCGTCGAGCAGACAACGTTGACAAGCAGAACTGTCAAGCTAAATACTTATGACTGGGACGGCACACCTCTCAATCAGATCTCTGTTGCCACGGGTCCCACGATTGTAAATCCGGATATTTCTGCCGCGATGTATCCGGTGAACGGCCATTTGCAGCCAATTTTTGCTGTAACGTATACCGATAATTGGTACGCATCCAATACCTCGATGACCGCTCGGTATCTTTCGATGACTCGAGGACTTTCCACTGTTACAATGGTTCTGCAGCCGACGTCACTGCAGACGGTTTCCGGCCAGATGTTTTATGAACCCAACCTTACAACAGAATATCGCAATTCCGTTAGGCTTTTCACGGGTTGCGACAACAAACTCGTGGCTGGAGTCTTTTGGAACCAGAATGTGACGTCTGGAAGCGACACATATATCGCTACCTACAAGGCGTTTTTCGGCGTGTCCGGTGTTTACTCGATGTCTGCCTCTTCCTACGGGTTCTCCCCCTTGGCAGAGACTTCGAACACTGTACAATTCGATCGTTATGCTTTCGACGAGTTGGACAGTAATACCGATGTGGAAGCATTTTTGTCAATCAAAGGAATTTCGTCGGGCACGTCTGTGTCTCAGTCTTCAACGCTTCTCGACAGTAGTCTCAATGAACGAGTGCCCGGGTTGCCTGAGTGTTACGACTACCTTATTGGAAGTTGTGTAGATGAATAGACATCAGATCACAGCTTTACCTCTGGTCTGTCTGATGGCTTTCGTCAACTCTTGCCAATCGGACCACTTTTCGGCTGTCGACGCGTTGGATGCAATCGGCGATGGGTGTGCCGATTCCCTTCATGAAGACACTGTCCAGTCTGTTTGTACGCCGGAATGGCGCGGCTGCATCATGGGTCTTCAGGCGGTCTGTTCGAAAGACGGTATATACGTGGACTACACGTCGTGTCCCGCTGGACAGGTTTGCGTTGGAGACGAGTGTGTGGCCAACACCGCTACAGTCTACTTCGTCACCGGAGAACCGCCGTCAGACGGGATAATGCGGCCTGATGTGATACCAATGGGCTGTGGCTGTAAATCGGGACCGGATCTTCCGCCATGTGTCGCGATGAACGAAGTCGAGGAACTGAATCCGAGGGGCCTACAGGATGTTCAGGAATCCTCTGGCGAAATGCTTTTCGGGGACGTAATCCTGCTGCAGCGAATGGCTATTCGCAGGATGCTCGTGATACTTGGCGATAGCGATGGGTTACGCTTTTCGCTGTTTCACAAACCGTCGGTGACCGGAACTCCCACCGAATACAAATATGGAGAGTCGTTCGAAAGGTGGATCAGCGGCTATCGCATAACGCCCGAAACCTATTATCCCGATGATTGGGAAGAAGCGCAGTGGTTTGGTCAGGTGCCAGGCTTTCGTCAGTGGTACTTCAACAATGTTGGTTCGGTATACTTCGCCAGGCCGGAGCCGGCGGGAGGAATCCCATGTATGCCGGAATTAGTGTGGGGTGATGGCAACTGGTCATCGAATCTGGCTGATTTTGTTATGGCCGTGCCCCCCTGGGGTACCGCGGAGACAGTCGGTTCGTGGGTTGATGAAATTGCCCTGACACGAGATATCGGAACAGCGTGTAGTCAAGGACCGGACTGTGGAACCTCGGTCTGTCTTTCACAGACTTGTGTCGAGATTGAAAACCCCGAGGTGCCAGGACGTTTGCTGGATTCTGAAGGCCTAACCGGCGGCAGACCGGAGCGGAGCCCAATGTTGTTCTATGCATCCAGCGTGGCCGCGCGGCTAGGAAGAATGCAGGGTGTGAAATGCCATGAGGATTCTGACTGCCTAGATCCAGTCTACAAGTGTAGTGAGGGTTTCTGCGACGACCCGGCCAGATTCTGCAGGCGACATCACATTGTTCTTTTTGCCCAGCGTGATTGCTCGCCGGACAACAAAGCACAAAAAGAGGAAGTTGCGCCCCTGGAAGGGAACTGGCTTCCATACTGGCTGAAATATGGAGTCTGGAAACCATGCGAATCTGAATCGGATTGCCCAGGTCCACAGAAGTGCTTACAGTACTGGCCTTACTGGGGGGCGGATGAAGCGCCTGCGAATCCTCCAAGTGTCTGTGTGCCCGATTTCTGGGTCGCTTCTGGTACAGCGGCTGGGGTCGGGACGATTTACCAGTGCGAAGGTTCCCGGCCTGTGCGATTCGAGAATTCCTATCCACTTGATCGGGAAGGCCACCGAATTTCATTCACCACACATCAGGTTGACATGATCTGGCAGGATGGTTTTGCAGCGCTCTACGGAGGCGGTCTTTCAACCACCATGGGCTACAAATGCGAACTGGGTAACTGGGATGCCGGGCTGACTGCGATCTCGACCGGGATCCTTTCGGATCTTCAGGATTTTCAGTGCTCTCCCTCCGAGATACCCCGGAAACTTCTTCCCGGACTTCGAGACGTCAACGATTCCAGTTTTGAGTGGGAAGCGGTTCCAGGCGCGGTGTGTGGAGAACAGCACAAGGACTATCCTTGAATCCACAGTCCGGCACTACACTGACAAGGCTGACAAGGGCCACGTAGCATTTCACCGAAATGACCTGTCGTTAGACCGAAGTTCCTCCATTGAAAATCATGTTTGAGCGAGCCAGGAAGCGCGGTAGTCATGATTATGGCCAACACTGCATTTGACGCATAACTGAAGTATTACGGTAAGATAACGCTCAAATCGCGGCGGAACTCCGGACTAAATATCGACATGTCTGGTCGTTCAGGTGATGACTGAAAGCTCCTACACGCTGTCAAACGAACTCTTCTTCGAGTCATCCGGCAAAAGAATGAAGATCCTCCGGCCTACCTGACCAATGACCTGTACCTGATTCGGTGGGGCTGGTCGGCTGCCTCGCCAAGGCGTTCGCGCCGATCTCTTTCGTAATCCGAGTAGTTGCCGGGGAACCAGACGACATCGCTGTCGCCCTCGAACGCCAGGATGTGCGTCGCCACCCTGTCCAGGAACCATCGGTCGTGGCTGATGATCATAGCGCAGCCCGCGAAGTTAAGCAGGGCGTCCTCCAGAGCGCGCATCGTGTTCACGTCCAGGTCGTTGGTCGGTTCGTCCAGCAGCAGCACGTTCGCTTCTGACTTCAGCATCCACGCCAGTTGAACGCGGTTCCGTTCACCGCCGGACAGCACACCGACCTTCTTCTGCTGATCCGCGCCACTCATGTTGAATCTGGAAACCCAGGCACGCGAATTGACCTCTACGCCGCCCATGATCAACCTGTCCGCGCCGCCGGAAACGACTTCCCACACCGTCTTTTCCGGATCCAGGACCGACCGCATCTGGTCCGCACAGGCCACTTTCACCGTCGAACCGAGCGTGATCTCGCCCGCATCGGGCTTTTCCTGGCCCATGATCATCTTGAACAGGGTCGTCTTTCCAGCGCCGTTCGGCCCGATGATCCCGACGATGGCGCCGGGGGGCATCAGGAAATTCAGGTCGTCGATCAGCAGGCGCTCGTCGAATCCCTTACGGATTCCGACTGCCTCGATGACCCGATCGCCCAGGCGCGGCCCGGCCGGAATATAGATTTCCAGGTCACGGATCATCTGGGCCGGCTGTTTGGACAGCATCTCTTCATACGCGGTGACGCGTGCCTTGCCCTTGGCCTGACGTCCGCGCGGGGACATGTGAATCCATTCCAGCTCGCGGGCCAGCGCTTTCTGGCGCTCGCTCTCCTGTTTCGTCTCGCGCGCCAGTCTTTCCTGCTTCTGTTCCAGCCAGGACGAATAATTCCCCTTCCACGGAATGCCCTCGCCGCGGTCCAGTTCAAGGATCCAGCCGGCAACGTTGTCCAGGAAGTACCTGTCGTGCGTGACCGCGATAACCGTCCCTGCGTACCGCTGCAGGTGCTGTTCGAGCCAGTGCACCGATTCAGCGTCCAGGTGGTTCGTCGGTTCGTCGAGCAACAGGATGTCGGGGTTCTGCAGAAGCAGACGGCACAGGGCCACACGCCTCGTCTCACCACCGGACAGAACGTTCACCGGCGTGTCGGGAGACGGGCACCGCAGTGCGTCCATCGCCAGTTCCAACTTGCTGTCCAGCTCCCACGCGCCCACCGCGTCCAGCTTGTCCTGAACCTCGCCCTGACGCTTCATCAGGGCGTCCATCTGGTCATCGGACATCGGTTCGGCGAACTTCTCATTTATTGCGTCGTACTCGGCCAGCAACGCCACGATCGGGGCCGCTCCCTCGCGCACGATGTCAATAACGGTCTTTGTCGGATCCAGCTTGGGTTCTTGTTCCAGGTAACCGATGGAGAATCCCGGCGAGCACGCGGTCTGCCCCAGGAATTCGGTGTCCACGCCGGCCATGATCTTCAGCAGCGAGGACTTGCCCGATCCGTTGGCGCCGATTACGCCAATCTTGGCGCCGTAGAAGTACGACAGGTAGATGTCTTTCAGGACGGTCTTCTGGCCGTGGACCTTGCCCACGCCGATCATCGAATAGATAACTTTCTGCGGATCGTCCGCCATCTTATTTCCCCTTTCGGATGCGAGTGTTCCGACCAACACAAACCGCCAGATGTTAGGCCATGAAGCAGTTTTGGACAATGGGTCCAGCGTATTCCAATTGTCTGCAGAAACGACGTTCAGGGAGAAGCATCCGGGCACGCCCATCTCGAACAGGAAAACGATCGGTTCTGCCTCGGTACTACCGTCAGGGTTCGAAATGGCAGCCTTTCCATCGATGGACTGGGTTACAATCCGGCGCGAAGCGCCCCGGGGACGGAGACGGAGCCAGGATGAAACCCGCAATCCCGAAAGAGTTGTTTGACCTTGATGGAATCACGTGGCTGCTGCACTGCGCCGAGGGGCCGACACCGGTGGCCGTGGCCGAGGCTGCGCGGCGTTACATGGACCTCGAGGTTCGCCCCTGGAACCGACTGATCGGTCGCGATGTCGTGGACATCCTGAACATGGCGCGCGCGCAGGCCGCGATGCTGGTCTCCAGCCCTGCCCTGACCGCATCACCGGACGACATCACGCTGTCACAGAGCACTTCATCCGGCCTGACGCTTATCGCCCGAGCGTATCCTTTCAAGCCTGGCGACGAGGTTCTTGCGCCGCTGGGTGAATTCCCATCCAACGTCTGGCCCTGGAAGGCACTGGCGACTCAAGGAGTATCATTCCGTGAGGTTCCCCTCTGGGATGGACACTTAACGGGACGTCAGACGCTTGATTCCACGCCACCCACCGTTGACGCGCGGCCCGAGGAACGGCTGGCTGCCGCAATCTCGCCCGCGACACGCATAGTCACCGTCAGCTGGGTACGTTTCCAGGATGGCCTGATGCTGGACCTCGGACTGCTGGGGCGACTGTGCGCCGAACGCGGCGTGGATCTGGTCGTGGACGGCATTCAGGGTGCCGGGACGCACGTGTCCGATCTGTCGGGAGTGGCGGCGTTCGCCACTGGTGGGCACAAGGGCCTGCTGGCGATGTCCGGGCAGGGATTTTTGTGGACATCCGGGAGTCTTCGGCGCCGTCTTTCACCGATCGGCTCGTGGTTGTCGGTCGAGGAAGGCGGCAACTTCAACAGGGCTATGACCGACCACGACCGCAGATGGCTGACGACCGGGCAGCGCCTGGAACAGGGCGGATACAACATCCTGGGCTCGCTCGTTCTGGGTGATTCCCTTGATATCATCAACAAATCAGGCGTCGCAAACATCGAAAGCCACGTGCGCGCGCTTCAGACTGAACTGATAGAGACGCTTCAACTGCACGCGGCGGTCTCCGGGCCATTCTCGAACGCCGGTGGCCGCGCCGAACTCACCAGGCTTGCGGCCATGGTTGACGCCGGCCGGACCGGACCGATCATCTGCCTGCACCACCACGGACGCGGGCCCGCATTCCTTGAATCACTGGCTGACAAACTGCGCGCGCGCAACATCTTCGTGTCCACCCGCGAGGGATACCTGCGCATCGCCTTCCACGGCTGGCACGAATCGACCGATGTCGCCGCAGTGTTGAACGCGCTTTCATGAAGGAGACTGTCGTTTGAGCGTGCCCGCAACCATCCCCCTTGTCGTATGTAAATGCCTGACGAAATCGTTCGGCGCGCAGGAACTGTTCGAGGGGATCGACCTTACAATCCATGAAGGCGATCGTCTGGCCATCATCGGCCCGAACGGTTCCGGGAAGTCCACACTGCTGAAGATGATCTGTGGTATCGAGCCGATCGACTCAGGCAGCGTGGCCCTGCGCAAGGGTCTGAACATCTGCTATGTCGAGCAGACGCACAGGTTTGCACCCGATGCCACAGTCGGCCAGGTCGTGTCTGACGCGCTTGACCAGGTCATGCCGGCCACCCACGAGAATTCCGGTGAACGCGAGGCGAGGATCGCCGGTACCCTGGGACGCGTCGGCTTCGAAGACCGTGATCAGATGGCGTCAACGCTGTCCGGCGGATGGCAGAAACGCCTTGCGATGGCCCGTGAACTGGTCAAGGCGCCCGATCTGCTGCTGCTGGACGAACCGACGAACCATCTGGATCTGGACGGACTTGCATGGCTCGAGGAGACGCTGTCACGCGCTCAGTTCGCGGTCGTGACGGTCAGCCACGACAGACGATTCCTGGAAAACTTTCCCCGACGGATCGTGGAACTCAACCGACGCTATCCCCAGGGCAGCTTCATGTCGATCGGGAACTACCAGCAGTATCTGGACGCGCAGACCGAGTACATCCAGAGCGAGGCCCGGAACCGACTGTCGCTGGAGACGAAGGTCAAACGGGAAACCGAATGGCTGATGCGTGGGCCGAAGGCGCGCGCGACAAAGGCCAGATACCGTGTCGACGAGGCGCATCGCCTGATCGCCGAACTGGATCGGATGAAGGACCGCGCGCGTATCGACGAGACCGACTTCGAGTTTTCGGGAACGGGCCGCAGGACGAAGCGCCTGATGGTGATACGTGGCCTCACGAAGTCACTGGGCGGCAAGGCACTGTTTTCAGGGCTGGACATGATCGTGTCGCCGGGGATGCGTATTGGGCTGGTCGGTCCGAACGGCAGCGGAAAGACGACGTTCCTGCGATTGCTTGCCGAGGAACTTGAACCGGATGACGGCGTGATCAGGACCGCGCCCGGTCTGAAGGTCGTGTATTTCGACCAGAAGCGTGACAAGTTGGATCAGGCGCAGACGCTCAGGCGCACGCTGGCGCCGGACGGCGACGCGGTGATGTACCGCGGCGACCAGATCCATGTGCAGGCATGGGCCGCCAGATTCAGGTTCAGGCGGGATCAGCTTGATTCACCGATATCGAGCATGTCCGGGGGTGAACAGGCGCGCGCGCTGATTGCCACGCTGATCCTTAAGGAATGCGACGTGCTGATGCTGGACGAGCCGACGAACGATCTGGACATTCCGACGCTCGAGGTTCTCGAGGAAAGCATCGTCACATTCCCGGGCGCGGTCATGCTGGTCACCCACGACCGCTACATGCTCGACCGCGTAACGACCGTGACGCTGGGGCTGAACGGCCGTGGCGGCGTGGCGGCGTACGCGGACTTCGAGCAGTGGACCGAGACGATGCGCGAGGCGGCAAAACCGGTGCGCGACAAGGCGCCGGTCCGCGAAAGGCCTCGTCAGAAGAAGAAGCTGACCTATCTGGAAGAACGCGAACTGAAAGGGATCGAGGAAGCTATAGCGGTTGCCGAGGCCGAACTGGCACGGACGCACGACCGCCTGTCGGACGCGTCGATCGCGACCAATCCGGCCGAGTTACAGAAGGCATGCGAAGCGGAAGCCGCGGCCACCGCCAGCGTCGAAACCCTGTACGCCAGATGGGCCGAGTTGGAAGAAAAGCAGAACGCGGAAGACTAACTCCGTCCAGAAGGGCGAATTGACATTCGCCCCTACGCCGGAACCCGGCCTCGTAGC
>CAZNJW010000059.1:0-15751 GCA_964573455.1 uncultured Anaeromyxobacteraceae bacterium
ACAGGCGGTCCTGTGAAAAGGGTGCCCGCAGGCCGTATCGGCACAGGCGCTCGAGTGATAGCGTCCTGAGCGAGTTACACAGCGACCGCTTCATCGATCGCGCCCCGGCCGAGGTCGTGGCCACGTTGCTGGACGAAGGAAGGTGGCTGTGCAGCGAGCGTTCGATGTACCGCATTCTTGGCGCAGAGGGCGAAGTCGTCGAACGCCGCGATCAAAGCTGGCACCCGAAGTTTGAAATGCCTCAGTTGCGCGCGACCGGTCCCAACCAGGTATGGTCCTGGGACATCACGATGCTGAAAGGCCCGATGAAGTGGGTTTATTACCATCTGTATGTGATGCTGGACTGAGAACAGAAATACCCAGTCGGCGAAGCGATTATCATTTTAACCCAGGTTGCGGCCGCGCGGGATTGACTTGCCGTAAATACCCATGCTGTAAATTCCCCCGTCCCCCGCCCGATTCCGGTTTATAGTTCCACTGACCACACCGATGTAACCGGGAATCTTCAGGGTGGCCTGTGCGATTCGGGGGTACGTGATGGTGGACCAGGCGACTGACAGGCCAGACGAGGAAACAGCTGACGCGAAGGCTGACGTGGCCGCGGACAGGTTTCTCACGCATATGACGGTCATCAAGTCGGCGTCGCCGCACACGATCGACGCGTACCGGTCGGATATCAAGGAATACCTGCGGATCGTGGCCGAGGCCGGGCTGGACCCGTTTACTTCGGGCAAGGAATTGGTGGCGGAGTGGTTCCGCGTTGTGCGCTTCGGCAACGTCGAGACCACGACCAATCGCAAGCTGGCCGCCCTGCGAGGGATGTACAAGTTCTGGAAGAAGAACGGAATCGTTGACGTGAACCCGTTTGGGGCGGTTCGCGCGCTGAAGACAGCAAAAACGCTGCCGGAATTCCTGCCCGTGGACCAGACGTTCACGCTGATCGACGGAATCGACGGCGACTCGCCGGCCGAGCGGCGTGACCGGGCGATCCTGGAGTTGATGTACGCGGGCGGACTGCGTGTTTCGGAACTGGTCGGCCTGGACATTCTTGACGTGGACATGCGCAATGCCGAGATGCGGGTGACCGGGAAGGGCGGCAAGGATCGCGTGGTGCCGGTCGGAAGCAAGGCGATTGGCGCCCTGAGGCTGTATCTGGCCGAGCGTGGACGGGTTCCCTGCAAAAAGTCCGGAATTGTCGATGACAGGGCCTTGTTTCTGAATCGTTTCGGCCAAAGATTGTCAGTCCGCGGCGTGGCGAGGATGATTGACAAGGCGGTGGACAAGGTTGCGCTGATGCGTCATGTGCACCCGCACATGCTGAGACACTCGTTCGCGACGCACCTGCTTGATGGTGGCGCGGATCTGCGTGACATCCAGGAGCTGCTCGGGCACTCGTTGTTGTCGACCACGCAGAAGTACACGCACGTGACACTGACCCGGCTGCAGGAGGTCTACGACCGCAGTCATCCGAGGGCCAGGAAGACCGGGAACTAGGAGGATCCGATGGAAGAACAGTCGGGGATTCGCGGAACCACCGTGATTTGCGTCAGGAAGGGTGACGAGGTCGTGATGGCTGGCGACGGTCAGGTGACCTACGGCAATACCGTGCTGAAATCCAGCGCGGTCAAGGTCAGGCGCGCGGCAAACGGGCGGGTGCTGGTCGGTTTCGCCGGGTCCACGGCGGACGCTTTCACGCTGTTCGAGCGGTTCGAGGCAAAACTGAAGGACTACAACAACAACCTTGCCAGGGCCGCGCTGGAACTGGCGAAAGACTGGCGGATGGATCGTGCGTTGCGGAAACTGGACGCGCTGCTGATCGTGGCCGACGCCGAACGCACGTTTCTGTTGACGGGCAACGGCGACGTGGTTGAGCCCGAGGACGGAATCGTGGCGATCGGCTCAGGCGGGCCGTACGCGTTGGCAGCGGCAAGGGCGCTTGCGTCGCGGACCGAACTGCCCGCGGTCGAGATTGCCCGCGCGGCCATGGAGGTCGCGGCCGGGATCTGCATCTACACGAACACCTCCATTACGATCGAGGAGTTGAAATGAAGACTGGGTTTGCCCGGTTCGAACGCGAGATGACCCCCAGACAGGTGGTTTCGGAGCTGGACAGGTACATCATCGGTCAGGCGGACGCGAAGCGGATGGTCGCTATCGCGCTGCGCAACCGGTGGCGGCGGATGCAGGTCGAACAGCCTCTCAGGGACGACATCACGCCCAAGAATATCCTGATGATCGGTCCGACCGGCGTCGGCAAGACCGAGATAGCGCGCAGGCTGGCCAAGCTGTGCGGCGCGCCGTTTCTGAAGGTCGAGGCGTCGAAGTACACCGAAGTCGGATACGTCGGCCGCGATGTCGAGAGCATGATCCGTGATCTGGCCGAGGTAGCCGCCAAGATGGTCCGCGCGTCCGAAAGCGACAGGGTGGCGCAAGACGCCGCGCGCAGGACCGACGAGAAGCTGGCCGACTTGCTGGTCAGGCAGGCGCCGACCCACGCGCCGCTGGATCGCGCGACCGTGCTGGCGGCCATCCGCGCCCGCGAACCGGCGACGATGGCGATGACCGTCAAGATCGAGCAGGCGAAACCGGAACTGCCGGGCGTGTCCATATTCTCGGGAGCTGGGCTTGAAGACCTGGGCAATCAGGTCCAGGAGATGCTCGGGAACTTCATGCCGCACAAGACGAAGGAGCGCGTGGTCACCGTGTCGGACGCGATCAGGTTGATCGACGAAGCCGAGCGCGAGCAGCTTGTCGACCCTGAAAAGGTCAAGAACGCCACGGTCGAGCTGGTCGAGCACGCGGGGATAGTGTTCATTGACGAGATGGACAAGATCGCCGGGCGCAATTCGACCGGGTCCGGACCCGATGTCTCGCGCGAGGGCGTCCAGCGCGACATCCTGCCGATCGTCGAGGGAACCCAGGTTTCGACCAAGTATGGCCTGGTTCGGACCGACCACATCCTGTTTATCGGCGCCGGCGCGTTCCACGTCGCGAAGGTGTCCGACCTGATTCCGGAACTGCAGGGACGGTTCCCGATTCGCGTCGAACTGGATTCACTGACGGTCGAGGACTTCCGCCGAATTCTTGTCGAGCCCGATAACTCGTTGATTCGGCAGTACATCGCCTTGATGGCGGCCGAGGACGTCACGCTGGACTTCCTGCCCGACGGGATCGACCGTATCGCCGAGGTGGCGGCGAGACTGAACGACAGGCTCGAGAATATCGGGGCCAGACGTCTGCACACCGTGTTGGAAAAGGTCCTTGAAGAGGTGTCGTTTCACGCCCCCGACATCGGTGGACAGACAGTGCCTGTGACGGCGGACTATGTATCGGCCCGTCTGGATCGCATCTGCGAGTCCGATGACGAGGCCCGTTATATCCTTTGATGATGGACGACGCGTCCGGTGACGGGCGCCGGAGGTGACCAGATGGCCCCAAAGAACATCCCGATCAAGATCAGTGACGAAGTCGCGGCCGGCGCGTACGCGAACAACCTGGTGGTCAGTCACAGCCGCGAGGATTTCACGATGGACTTCATGTACATCTCGCCGACCCAGGGGACCGTCAACGCGCGGATCGTGACCACGCCCGGTCACATGAAACGCGTGATTCGCGCCCTGATGGACAACGTCGCGAAGTACGAATCGAAGTTCGGCCCGATCGTCGAGCATCCCGCACCGGAAAACGCTCCGGTCGGCGACCTGAACTGAAGCGGGGGCGGAAGAATGCCGGAAAACGACGAATCGGGGCGTGGTGCGTTCGCGGCATGCGCGGCGGCAAGGCACTGGGCGGCGACCACCGGGGGACGAAAGACCGTCGGAGTTTGCGTTCCTCTGTTTTCGCTGCGGTCGGACCGTCAGGTCGGCATGGGTGATTTCGCCGATCTTCACGGGATGATCGACTTCTGCGCCGGCAACGGTTTCGGGCTGTTGCAGCTTCTGCCGCTGAATGACGCGGGCCTGGATGGGGTGCCTTACTCGGCGGTGTCTGCCTTTGCTCTGGATCCTGCCTTCATCGCGCCGGATTCGATCGGCGTTACCGGCCAGGAATGGGACGATGCCTTGCGCGATGCCCGGGAACTCTTCGCAGGTGCTGAGCGTATCGACAACCCGGCGGTCAGGCGCGCCCGGCTGGATCTGTTGCGCATGGCCTGGGCGCGGATGGCTGGAGGCCCGGTTGAGGCAGCCATTGACGAATTCTGCCGATCAAACGAATGGGCGCCGGTTTACGCGGCGTACAAGGTGCTGAAGGACTTGAATGGCCAGGCCTCGTGGGAGAGTTGGCCGGACGGGCAGGGAAACTTGATGCCGGACCAGGCTGTCGAGCGCTTCGGAAGCGGCCCCGAGGCTCGTTTTTACCTGTTCTGCCAGTACGAGGCCGACCGCCAGATGAAGGCGGCGCACGACTACGCGGGAACGCGCGGGGTCCTGCTGGAAGGGGATATCCCGATTCTGGTCGCGCGCGACAGCGCGGATGTCTGGGCGCACCGCTGGATGTTCAGGATGGACTTCGCGGCCGGGGCACCGCCGGACATGTACTCGGCCGACGGCCAGACGTGGGGATTCCCGACGTACAACTGGCCCGCGATCGAGGGCGACGACTACGGCTGGTGGCGGCGCCGACTGCGCGCGGCGGCCAGGTATTTCGACTGCTATCGGATCGACCATGTGGTCGGTTTCTTCCGCATCTGGACGGTCCACAGGGATGCGCCCAACGGACGTGAGGGGTGGTTCGAGCCGTGGAACGAGTCGGTCTGGGGCGCGCATGGCCGGAAGATCCTGGACATGATGCTGGAGTCGACCGACATGCTCCCGCTGGCCGAGGACCTGGGGACCATTCCGCACGTCTGCAGGCAGACATTGCGCGAAATGGGGATTTGCGGCCTGAAGGTACAGCGCTGGGAGAAACGCTGGGAGACCGATCGCAGGTTTATCGAATTGTCAGACTACGAGCCGTTTTCGGTGGCCACGCTGTCGACACACGACTGTGAGATCGTGGCGGACTGGTGGCTTGGAACCGACCAGGCCGAGCGCGACGAGCTGTGGGCCTTGATCGGACGTGGCGGTCCGACGCCTGCCACTCTGGAAGGCGAGTCGGGCAGGGTGTTGATCCGGTGGTTTTCGGGTGCTTCCAGCGCCTTTGTAGTGCTGGCGCTTCAGGACGTGCTGCATCCTTTCGGCCTGCTGCCCCGGGAGCCGGCCTGCCACCGGATCAATCTTCCCGGCACGGTCGGTCCCCGGAACTGGTCATGGCGGTGTCCGGTACCGACAGAGCGCCTTGCTGAAGTCCCGGGACTGCGTGAGTTCTACCTGTCGCTGTAGTGACCCCCGGTGTGATCTTCTGTCTAAATTTGTCAACGTGAAATTGACATCTAGCGGTAAATGCCTAAACTTTCTAACTGATGTACCGGGAGGTTCCGGTGGAAAAAAGGGTAGTCGAGGTTACTCTGCAAGGTCAGCGTTTCGTGCTGAAATCGGACCTTGACGAGGCCACCCTTAACAATATCGTCGCCTTTGCCAATCAGCGGATCGATGCCGTCGCGGGCGTTGCTCCGAACCTGCCTTCCCACAGAATCGCGCTGCTCGCGTTGCTTGGGATGGCCGAGGACCTTTTCAGTGAAAGGCGACACCTGACCGACCTCCGGGAAAGCATCCGTTCGAAGTCGAACCTGCTGCTTGGCATGCTGGACGAATCGTCCGGACGTGTCGCGGCGGTTCGTGGTTCCGGGGACAACCCTCCTGGCGAGGGATGAGAATATATTTTTTTCGGGTCTGTTAATCGTATTGCGCGGGCTCGACCCGCGAGATGATTTGGGTTCGAGATAGCGCACCTTGTTTTTCGATAACGGGTGCGCGTTTGCGCGGGCGCAATACGCTGATCGAACGGATCCCCTCATCCCATCCGGATTCCGGCAGGAATCCATTCAAAAAAGCCAGGAGTTAAATCTTATTTGCCGTCGCCCGGACGGCTGGGCGTGGTCGTTTTGTCGCGACGCGCGTCCCGGGAGGTCGTTTCATGGAATACCTGATTGGAGCCATAGCTGGGCTCGTGGTCGGCGTTGGCGTCGCGTTCGTTCTGGCGCGCGTCACCGTCAAGTCTAGGATTTCGAAGGAAAAGGAGACCCGTGAGGCCGAGGCCAGGGATGCCGAGGCCAGGTTCGAGGCGAAGCTGACCCAGTTCAGGAACCAGGTCAAGAACGCGGACATCAAGATAAAGACCCTTGAGAAGGAACTGAGCAAGGCTAAAGGCGAGGCGGACCGCAAGGAAGAAAGGCTTGCCAAGCGCGAAGAGACGGTTGACCGCAAGATGGACACTCTGGTCGCGCGTGAGAGCGAGTTGACCGGCAGGGAAAGGGATCTGGGAACACGCGAGGCGGACCTGAAGGCCAGGATGGCCGAGCAGGAGAGGCTGACGGTCGAGGCGAAGAACGTCCTTGAGTCGGTGGCCGGACTAAGCCAGGAAGAAGCCCGCAGGATGCTGACCGAACGCCTGATGGAAGACGTGAAGCTGACGGCGGCCAAACAGATAAAGATGATCGAGGAGGAGGCCCGCGAGGAGGCCGAGAAGCGCGCGAAGAAGATCGTCGGCGTGGCGATGATGCGGTACGCAGCGGAATTCGCGAACGAGCGCACGGTCTCCGTGGTTCAGCTCCCAAGCGAGGAGATGAAGGGGCGGATCATCGGCCGCGAGGGGCGCAACATCCGCGCTTTCGAGTCTGCCACCGGTATCGACGTGATCATCGACGACTCTCCCGATACTGTCATCGTGTCCGGTTTCAACCCGGTCAGGCGCGAGATTGCGCGTCTTTCACTTGAGAAGCTGGTCTCGGATGGCCGGATTCATCCGGCACGAATCGAGGAGATCGTCGAGAAGACGGCCCGCGAGGTCGAGCAGAACATCAAGGAGACCGGTGAGGACGCTCTGTACCAGTTGGCGCTGGGAACGATGCATCCCGAGCTTGTGAAGCTGATCGGCCGCATGAAGTACCGCACCAGCTATGGCCAGAACGTGCTGCAGCACTCGCTCGAGGTTGGCGGTCTGGCAGGCTTGATGGCGGCCGAGCTTGGCGTTCCAGTCAAGCAGGCGCGAAGAGCCGGTCTGCTTCACGACATCGGCAAGGCGATTGACCACGAGGTCGAGGGGCCGCACGCGATCGTCGGTGCCAACTTCGCGCGTAAGTTCGGCGAGAGCGCCGAGGTCGTGCACGCGATAGCCTCGCACCACACCGAAGAGAAACCTCTGACGCTGCTGGCGCACATCGTGGCCGCGGCCGACGCCGTGTCCGGTTCGCGCCCCGGCGCACGTCGTGAGAGCCTTGAAAACTACCTGAAGCGCCTGACGGATCTTGAAGAGATCTCGAACTCGTTCCAGGGCGTCAACCGTTCGTACGCTATCCAGGCGGGACGCGAAGTCCGTGTCATCGTCGAGAACGAGCGCGTTGACGACGACGGCGCGACCATCCTTGCCCGCGACATCGCCCGCAAGATCGAGGAACAGCTTTCCTACCCAGGCCAGGTCAAGGTCTGCGTCATCCGCGAGACCCGCGCCGTCGATTTCGCCCGGTAGTCCACAGTCCTGACATCTTCAGATTCGACACATGCTGCAACTGTTTTTTTGGGGAACAGATCCAAACGGGGAAATCCACACCATGCCCGAGGCGTCAATTTAATTCGCCCCTACGAGCCACAAGGCCGCAACGCTTCGACTATGAGGGTATGACTCAGCCAGGATGCAGAGCGAAATCCGTGTGCTAATCCGAAGCGAATGCGGAGGATTGCGCTGCCCGCCGACGCGCCGAAGGGCGAATGTAATTCGCCCGTACAGGGCGCAACTGCGTCCAAAGATCGTGCGGACGATCCGGATGGGCGAATTTTCATTCGCCCCTACAAGCCACAAGGCCGCAACGCTTCGACTATGGGGGGATGAGTCAGCCAGGATGCAGATCAAAGCCCCTGTGCCAATCCGAAGCGAATGCCCGGGATTGCGCTGGCTGGCGAGGGCTAGCAGGTGCAGGCGAAGCCGCTGACGAGGTCGAAGAGGCGGTTCTGTTCGCGGGACATGATCTCCTCGTCGCGGCGAGAGGTCTCGTGGTCATAGCCGAGCAGATGCAGCAGCGAGTGGATGAAAAGGAAAAGGACTTCGGAGTAGAGGGCGTCGGACGGCGCCGAGTCGGGCACGTGAATGGCGCCCTGGGCGAGGGCCTGCTCAAGCGAGATGACGATCTCGCCGAGGGGGCGGCCCTTCATGCCCGGGAAGCTGGGCAGGTCGGCCGGGGCAGGGAACGAGAGGCAGTCGGTGGGGCCGATCCTGCCGCGCCACTGGCGGTTCAACGCCGCGATGCCGCGGTTCGAGACGAAGGTGACCTCGACCAGATCGTCGGGGTGTCCGACGGCGGCCAGGGCGTCCTGGAACACGGCGTCCCAGAGTTCGGGTTCGTATTTGACTGTTCGCTGTCTGTTATAGATCTGTACGGGCATTGTCGGCCTCCGGCGCGTCCCACGCGCGAATGATACGTCGAACCAGCGGATGTCGCATCACGTCCGCGTCGGTGAAACGGGAGATCGCGATACCCGGGACGCCGGCCAGAACATCGACAGCGTGTTCGAGGCCCGACCTGGTCCCGGGTGGAAGATCGGTTTGCGTCAGATCGCCGGTGACGACGGCGCGCGACGAACAACCAAGCCTGGTCAGGAACATCTTCATCTGGTCAACCGAGCAGTTCTGGGCCTCGTCGAGGATGATGAAGGAGTTTGACAGCGTGCGGCCGCGCATGAAGGCCAGCGGCGCGATCTCGATGACGCCGCGGTCGATGAGTTTCTGGCCGCGGTCGTTTTCCATGATGTCGTAGAGAGCGTCGTAAAGCGGCCTGAGGTAAGGGTTCACCTTTTCAGCCAGGTCGCCGGGAAGGAATCCCAGACGCTCGCCAGCTTCGACCGCTGGTCGGGTAAGGACGATCGACTTGACCTGGCGCGCCTGAAGGGCTGCCAGTGCGGTCGCCATGGCCAGGTAGGTCTTGCCTGTGCCGGCGGGGCCGATCGAAATGACCAGGTCGTGTTCGCGAAGCGCCTTGATGTAGGCCTTCTGGGCCGGAGTACGCGGGCGCACTGGCGAGCCGATGCCGCCGATCGTGACCCCCGAGGCCAGCACGTCGGCCAGATCGGCGCCCGGATCCGCCTGGAGCACCGAGGCCGAGCGATCCATGTCTTCGGGCGCGATGGCAGTGCCCTGACGCACCAGTTCGTAAAGCTGCCGCAGCACCTGGATGGCGGTCTTGACCTCGTGGTCCTCACCGTACAGGCTGACGACGTTTCCGCGAATCCTGATGACGATGCCGAGTATGTTTTCAAGGCGTCGGACATTTTCATCGCCCTGGCCGCATAAGCCCATGAAGGCGTTCAGATCGTCGAATTGGATGTTCTGCTGTATCGAAACCTTGCCGTTGTCCATTGTCATTTTCCTGGGGGCGGGGCGTCGACACCCGGTGTCGAGTCCGCGGCGGGCGCCTGGGGTTGCGGGGCCTGCTTGAACATCGACACGGCCGCCTGGATGTCGGATGGAAGGATCAGGTGTGCTGCCAGCAACCCGTCAGGCGCCGGGTTCGGTTCCGTGGACATCATCCGGTCGATAAGCACGGCGCCTTGAACGCGGCTGACGGAAGCCTGGTCGAACAGGTCGCCCCAGGCGAGGGACCTGACGTGGACAACCTCGGAAAAGTCCACCCGGTATCCGGAGCTGATGCCGAACACCACTGCGCCTGCGAAGGCGGCAAGAACGATCGTCAACGCGGCGGCGCGGCTGGAAACCCTGAGACCGTGGCGGGCCTTGCGATGCCTGGCCGGTTCCAGCGTGGCGACAAGAAATCCGTCTGAAATCATGGAGGCGACCGCGCGCATCACCGAGAAACGGCTCTGACCGGTAGCATCCGCGAGCTGGTCGACGTTGCGCGTGCCGTCCACGAAGAAGTAAACCTGCTTTTCGGCCGCGCCAAGGTCGAGATCCTCCCAGACCTCTGGTTCGGGGGAGCTGGCGAGTGACGCGGTACGAATGAACGCAGCTTTTCTGTCAGGGATCCGGGCCATTATCGCCGGCAGATCGCGTTCACGTCGTTTGAACTCCTTGAGAAGCCAGGGCAGGGGAATCTGGCAGTTCTTTCGCAGCCCTTCGGGCAGTGTCCGCGAGAAGGAGACCTGAACTGCCTCGGCGTCCATTGTCTCAAGCACGACATCGGAACAGCGGTTGTCGACGATGTGGTGAATCGACACCGCGGAAACCGTTCGGGACTGCGAGAGCCATGAATCGAGCGGTGTTTTGGCAGCAATGGAACGCTTGATTGCGCGTTCCAGGCGACGCTGCGTGATCAGGCCGGTGGCCAGAAGCGCCGAAGCGACCGCCTCGCTGGAAACGTCGGCGTGGGACACATTCAGGATCCTGCCTTCCTTGATAAACATCGACAGGAAGGTTTCGTTGTCGCGAGATACGTTCAGCATCCCCGAGGCGTTGCGCTGATAAACCGTTGCCAGCGCCTTGAGCAGGGGCGGCATCTTGCGCGGCGGCCTGGACGCGGGGGCCTGGTCATACGAATTGTCATGCCTGATCGTCGACCCGGAATCCAGGTCGATGCCGTAGCTGGCTGTTGCCCCGGAAGCGGGCGCGAATTCGCCCGGATCAGTGGGAATGCCCATCTCGTCGCCCAGGGAAGCGTCATTGTCGGCGATGCCCGGGATTTCGATGCCATCGATCGATATGTCGTTGTTCTCTTTCATTTTCTACCCAAGAAGACGACGTCGGCAAGCGACCACGCCCAGGCAAGCACCAGAAGAATCGGTGGCACGATCGGAAGACCGCCCGACACCGGAGGAATGTACGCGAAAGAATCTACGATGGGCGCGACCGGGAAGACGACCATCTCGAGTCCGAGACCGAAGATACCGAGCATCGTGATGCCGCGAATCGGCTTGCCGGATACGAGCTGGCCCGATCCCGGAAGCACTATGGCCATCAACACCGTGGCGATGCGTTTCGCCGTGCCCGAGCTGCTCTGAACCTTGATGCCCCTGACGTCCTCGGGATCCAGGAAGGACGGCTTGACCTTGTCGAACAGACACATCGGGCAGTGGTCGAATCCGGAGGCCGCCATGTTGCACGAACGGCATGTGACATGACCGCAAGCCTGGCAGCGGTGCGCCCTGCGCAAGCGGCCCGGGATGAAGACAAGAACCACGCCGAAGACGACGATACACGCCAGCGCGACAGGCATGGAACGGGGCGGTATGGCCCCGAAAAGCAACGCCTTGAACGGGATGCGCGGCGAGGCCGCCACCAACGCCTTGAACGGTCCGGAACTGCCGAAGTACACCTGGACAGGCGTCCGGTGCTCGGGCGGTTGCAGCTCGGAAGTCAGAAGACGCGAGTCCGCGCAAGCCGACGCCGAGGCGACCGTGGTCCTGACCCTGACCATGAACTCAAGGTCGCTGTCCGAAGCCACGTTGCCGATTTTTTCGAGATTGGCCTGCATTGCTTCCGAATTGCCCAGCAGCCCGTTTGCCACCGCCAGACCCCGGAAGACCGCCTCGCCCGGTGGCGAGAAGGTCGAGGATGTATCGAAAGACGCGACCGCCGATCTGAGAAGTTCCTGGTCGGGGCGCCCCTCGGGGCAGGATGCCAGTGCCTCGTGAATCAGCAGATTTCCGTGAATGATGCGTCCCGGGGCGGACGACATGAGCGCGGGCGAGTCCTGAAGCATCAGGCGGGCCTCGTGCAGGCGTGCCGGGTCGGAACCCGACCACTGCAGAAGTCCGGCGGCCAGCGCCAGTCTGGAATCGAGCGGGTCGACGTCGGTGGGGTCCGGGGTCCCGGCATTGTTGACGACGTCATCGTGCAGAGACGTGAGCGTCGACTCGGGGCAGTACTCATAAAGACAGGTCCAGTACGCCGGGCCCCCGCGATCCGGAGGCATGGCGGCGGGCAGGGCCGTCAGCGCGCCGAGGAGCGGCAGACACGCGATCAGCGCGGTCGCGAGCAGCGACATGACACGTTCGGATGCGCGCGAGTATGGAAAGGTGATGAAAAGCCAGAAGGCGGCTGTCGGGAGCAGGCCGGCGCCCAGGATGAACGGGGCCACCAGGATCAGAACCGCGAGAAGCGACAGCGCGAGGTTTGCGATGGCGTTGATGAAGGATCGGAAGCCGCTGCGCGATTCCCTGATGTCAGGGGCTGTGTAGAAGGCGGCTGTCGCGCGTGGGAACAGATCGCCAAGATCATGTCTGAAAAGCGAGAAATACTTGAACAGAAAGGCGAATGCGCCAAGAATGAAAAGGATGACAATCACGCCCTGCAGATAGAACGAGACAGTCGCGGCCGAATGAATCGCCGCCCGGGGGAACATCACAAACTTCTGGATGCCTTTGAGTATCAGTCCGATGGCTGGGCCGATGCCGCCGAATCCCTCGCCAGCGCGAACCGAGGCCAGATGAAAATAGACACCCGGGTAGTCCGGGGCAAGAAGAATTGCATCCTCGGAAAGACGGCGCCGGACAGGGTCGGGAAGGCTGTCCATGCCGATGTTGAACATCCCGATCCAGGCGGCCACGACCGGCGTCAGGTTGCGAATGCCCGCCACGCGTTTCTGTTCAATGACAGCCGCCATGGCCCTGGCAGCGTCCTCCTGGTTTCCGCTTTCTGTCGTTGCCAGCAGCAGACGCACCTGGTGCCTGAGGGCTGGAGGCGGCAGCGCGGGGTCGCCGACCGACGCGAATGCCGGCAGGGAACAACAAACGACAGCGATCATCGCGGTCACAAGGGTCAGTCTGGTTTTGGGCAAGCTGCTTATCATGCGGGAAGTGTATCAGGCTGCCCGACAATCCAAAACACATTTTATGGGCGCTGAGGGCGAAGAAACACCGGAAATTCGGGAAATGCAGAACTGATTCAGGCGGAGCGTGATCTATTTGCCGCGCTTACGGCGTTCGTGACGCATCTTCTTTCGCATCTTTTCGTACTTATGTTTACGCATCTTCTTGCGCCGCTTCTTGATCACGCTGCTCATCTGTCCATCTCCATAATGGTGGTACGAACGAAACGGACGGCAGGATAAGCGCTAACATCCGGATTGTCAAGAAGCACGTGTCGTGGCACTATCCGACCCGTTTCTGGAGTGTTTTTCGGGGGTGTCCGCCATGTCTTCCTGCCGTCGTCTTCCGGAGTGGTTCAAGATAAAACTGCCGATGGGCAGCGAGGCCGCGGGCATGCGGCGCCGTCTGAACTCTCTTTCACTTCACACGGTTTGCGAATCGGCACGTTGTCCCAACCAGGGCGAGTGCTGGGGCGCCGGCACCGCCACCATCATGATAATGGGCGATGTCTGCACCAGGGGATGCAGATTCTGCAATGTCGCGACCGGTCGTCCGGCCGAACCGCCCGATCCCGGAGAACCGGATCGCGTGGCGGCTGCGATCAGCGACGCCGGCCTGAGATACGCGGTTCTGACCTCGGTCGATCGCGACGACCTGCCCGATGCCGGCGCTTCGCACTTCGCCGCGACAATACGCGCGGTCAAGGCGCTCGAACCAGGGATCCTTGTCGAGGCGCTGATACCCGACTACCGGGGCGCCAGGCTTGAGCAGATCGTGTCGGCCGGAGTCGACGTCCTGGGGCACAACGTTGAGGTCGTCAGGCGCTTGACTCCCCGGGCCCGCGACAGAAGGGCATCCTGGGACAACTCGATCGGCGTGCTGGTCGAGGGCGTCGCCATGGGGAAGTCACGCGGCACCGGCATGATGGTGAAGACGTCCCTGATGGTCGGCATCGGCGAGACCGATGACGAAGTGGTCGAGGCCATCCATGAACTGGCCGGGGCGGGCGTCGGGATACTCACCATCGGGCAGTATCTGCAGCCCACTTCGCGCCACCTTCCGGTCGAGCGATACGTCACCCCAGATACTTTTGATGTTTACAGGCAAGCAGCTGAAAAAGCAGGGCTCTCGTTCGTGGCGAGCGGTCCGCTGGTGAGGTCTTCATACAGGGCGGCGGAGCTGTTCGCGGCCAGCCGTCTAGGCGCCGATAATCGCCACTGAGGCGCTGGCTCCGATTCTGTTCGCGCCGGCGGCCACCATCTTGACAGCGTCGGCCGTCGTCCTGATTCCGCCCGAAGCCTTCACCGAGAGGCCTGAGCCGACCACCGCCCGCATCAGGGAAATGTCTTGTTCAGTGGCGCCGCCGGAACCGAAACCGGTCGATGTCTTGACGAAGGACGCGCCCGAAAGGCATGACGCCAGGCACGCGCCAATCTTGGCCTCGTCGTTCAGGTTGCAGGTCTCGATAATGACCTTGACGGTATTGCCGGAAGCGGCGCGGACCACGGCGTCGATATCACGGCGAACCATGTCCCAGTCGCCAGCAAGCACGGCGCCCTGGTTGATTACCATGTCGATCTCGGTGGCGCCGCTGGCAACCGCCTCGGATGTCTCGAATGCCTTGGCGGAATGTGTCGTGGCGCCCAGCGGGAAACCGACGACGGTGCAGACCAGGACGCCTTGGCCCTTGAGAGCCGCCGCGGCGCGTCCGACGTTGCACGGATTCACGCAGACGGACTTGAAGCGATGCGCGGCGGCTTCGGCGCACAGCCGGTCGATGTCCGAAGGCGTCGCCACGGGCTTCAGGAGCGTGTGGTCGATCAAGCCGGCCAGGTCGGCAGGCGAATCAACGGCCAGCGGGCCGGCCCACGGCTTGCGGGAGGCGGTCCACTCACGCGCCATCTGCAGAATGGGCGCCGGCATCCGGGCCTGGCTGAGAAGTTGATCAAGGAACTCGTTGCTTTCGTTGACGGTCATTTCATTTCCCCGGGAAGAATCATTCTTCAGTGTAAATCTTTACGTCGATGAGCGGAGCGATGTACTCGCCGCCGCCGGCTATGTCGAAAAGCCTGAGGATCAGGTCGGTCTGTCGAGGCTCGCAGATACCGAAAATGGTGCCGACATCGTCCAGCATGGGAACTTCGTCGGCGGTGATGCCGATCGCGCCGGACCAGTGCCCCGGGTAGTCGGGCAGGGTTGTGAGCAGCCCCGGCATGTTGTGGCGCTGCCTGGTCGTGAGTTCGTCGGCGAAAAAGACGCCTCTGCCGCTGCCAATCCCAATCCCGAGCACTCTGTTGCCGCAGGTTGCCTGACCCTTTGCCAGTCGGTACCAGGGAATCTTCTCAATCTCGGGGATTTCCGCCACGGCTGGATCCTGCGATTCGGCGTCGTCGACTTCTGCGCCGCCGTCACTGGCGCCGGGAAGCGGAATCTCGCCCCTGGCGAGCATCTCGAAGGACTTGACGGTCATCGGCGCGATGTCGTCGAGCAGCATGCAACGGAACTTCACATCAAGGCCGAAGTCCAGAAGAGCGATTTTGCGGGGCCCTCTGGCGGGTTCGGCGCCGTCGGCGGCAGGAACGCCGGGATCGAATTGCTTATCGGAACCGTCGCGGTAGGCGCATGATTCGTCCAGATCCAGGTAGAACGCGCCGTTAGTGTAATGCACGAAAAGGACGCGGGGCAGCAGGATGGGAATCTTGCTGCCGTAACTGACGCAGGGCGCCATGTCGATCGTCCTGCCGTTCCTGTCCTGAAACGAGGTGACCTCGTCGGCCGGATGCTCCAGAAACAGCGTGTAACGGTAGCCGTTGGTCTGTGCGACCAGGACGTTCCTGCCGAGCAGTTCGAGAAATTTGTCGGTGCCCAGCCGTTTCGCGACGTCGATGCTTTTCCATCCC
>CAZNJW010000060.1:0-15717 GCA_964573455.1 uncultured Anaeromyxobacteraceae bacterium
ACGCCGGAATCCGTCGCCGATCCTGTCCCTGTCCGTGTAGCGGCGAATCACATTCGCCGTCTGTCGCAGGCGGTTCGCCCCTACGGCGCGACGCACTCCCCGACCGCGAAGATCGATAACAGTGGATGGGTTTGATCGTCAGTGACCGAAACGCATTGATCGGCGGACGCAACCACAGAGTTGGCCGGCCACGCGCTGGATGATAAGGTCAGACTCCCCGACAAGACCCTGAACCACTCGCCGTTGACTCCTTCCATTATCTTGACCGCCGGCGAAGTGCCGTCAAGCAGCACACGCCAGGTCTCATCGTCTTTCCCGGCCGGTACTTCGTTCAGATCGGCCGCGGCCAGACCCAGATTCCAGTCGATCAGCAGGTCGAAAACGTCCGACACCGCCGCCTTGATCCTGCCGTCGAGATCCTGAGTCAACGTCAGGGACAGCACGTGCCCCTCATCCTTGTTCAGATGAATTCCCAACAGGGTGTCGAAATCACGCGATATGGTCGTAGGACCGTTCCCAATGCCGAGGTCGGATACGACGATCGTGCCCTCTGCCGGTTTACCGTGCGCGCTGAATGACAATCCATCCGAACGGATCCATGTCGTCCCGGATGCGGGCGCCGCCTCGGCATCCGAGCCGCTGATCAGGTCGGCAAGAACCTGGAACGGAAAAGACAATTCCATGTCCTGAAGGTAAACCGCCCCACCGAACTCTCCGACGTCGGAATCCGCCCACAGATTCGCGTACCCGGACTCGAGCTCGACCCGATATGTTCCATCCTGAAGGACCAGTTCAACCTCAAACTGGTTGTAGACCTCGGCATACAGGTAGTGGATGTTGTTGTAGTCGCGATAGACGGACATGGACAAGCTTCCCATGCCGCTCAGCGATTCGAAAAGCGGCTCGCCATCCGGCTCGAAGAGATCCTTCACCATCTCCATTGCCAGGGCAACGGTGCCCATGTCCAGGTTCACATAGATTCCGTCACCCCACAACTGGATCTCGAAAACGAACAGCCTTTCATCACCGATCAACACGTCGATATTCATCGATCCCGACCAGTAGGAATAGAAATCGAGCCTGACCGGAACCGAAGACAGGAAGTCACGACAGACACGGGCCGAATCCGGCTCCTCGGAATCGCCGCTCGAGAATATCCGGCAGAACACGTCCGGCTTCAGCAGGACCATGACCCCGTCGCCCTCCGACTCGATCTGTGTCGGAACCAGGACGTAGTCCTTGACCAACTGCAACAGGTTCTGGCCTATCTCGTCGAATTCCAGGTTCAACTCGTCCGGACCCGGCTCAACCACGCAAACATCTTCGTCGATTCCACCCGAACAGGAGACTCCTGAATGTGCCAGACTGTACAGTCTGCGGGCCAGGCCGAAGTCCTCGATCACCTGGAAATCGTCGGTCATCCCGCCGAGCACCTTCCTGACCTGATCCGCTATCAACTGATACGCGAAACTGGAGTCCATCGGCTGTCGTTCGGGCGGTTCGTAGCACCCCTGGGAGGACAGGAGCAGCGGCGCGGCCAAAAGAGCCATAAACCATTGAATCGATTTAGTTTTTAAAGACATATGTTCACCAGCTATTCCCGGGAAGCAATAATACGACTTTCATTCCGACAGTTCCTCCCACCAATGGCAGCCCTGTCACCCCGGCCACTGTTCAGTTCAGCTGGAATGACCAGTTGTATTCCGTGGATTTGCCGGAAACCTTCACATTCTTGACCCATACGGTGTAGTAGTCGTCAATGTCGATGTTGTCGACCTGCCATCGCAGGTTGTTCGGAACGCCATAGCCATCGTTGTCCGATGCCTTGTTCTTGATCGTCAGTAACGTGCCTTGCGAACCTGCGACCTCGATCGTTGCCGCCGAGAAGTCCACGTTCTTATTGGCATCGGCGAACTTCTTCCCCCGATCCGCGATGACGGTCAGCGACATCATCACGTCGTCGTTGAACAGCTCGGACGGATAATTCTCAAAAGGATAGGCCACGAATTCGATATCACTGCCGCTGATATCCTGCTGCGCGCCGCCGATGACCTGAATCGCCGATCCGGTCGTATTCGAACCCCACGTGTTCCCATCGACGCGACCGAAAGATATCTCACCAAGCCACGGGTCGATCAGCCATCGGCGATGTCCAAGGGTGGCGACGCCCTCGTCGGTCATGAAGGCGTCCACCACCGACAGGCTGTCGAACTGGTTCCTGGTTCGACCCCACTGGACATAGATGTTGCTGGAGTTACAACCGTCGTAAGCATCCTGGGACCAGCATGACCAGTTACTGGGCGGCGTGTGACTCAACTCACGGTTGGCCGCTATGACCAGGGAACATTCTGCCGTCTGCGTGTCTCCATTGCTGGCATATGAAACCGGGGGCAGCCCATGCAACGACCTGATGTAGTTGACCCTGCCCAGAACCCGCTGCTTCTCGAAATCGCTGACCATGCCCGCGATGCAATTCCCTACATCGGGCTCCTCGGAATACAGACCGGTGAAAACCACGTCCTGCCAACCGGAACTGTCCACCAACACCGAATCGGAACCAATCACGTCCATAACCGTAACGTCATGGTCGTCCACGACATCGACGAAGACCCCGGAATCATCGCCGTCGACACCTTCACCGCAGGCAGTGACCAACACAGTGAACCCCACAACAACCAGGCACTTCCAGAACCGCATCGCACCTTCCCGAAGCAGAAGACGGCCGGGATTATAGCAACTCGAGCGTCCTGCATCCGACGTACTTGCACCAGAATGCCTCTGCAAATACGATCTGGCTTCCTTTCAGGGGCATCGGGCAATGCGTTCAGGACTTCTGAGGACCATCGAATCGATCACGGATTCCGGGAGCGGGCCCGCGGAGACAGTGCAGGCCGCGATGGACGCAATCAAGCAGACATTCAAGGAATTCTACTGGGTTGGCGTGTACCTGCTGCGCGACGACGAACTGATCCTGGGACCCTGCTCGGGCCCCGCGACCGAACACACCCGCATCCCGGTGGGTCGGGGAGTCTGCGGAACCGCGGTGTCACAGAACAAAAATCAAATCGTTGACGACGTCCGCGAACTTCAGAACTACCTGGCCTGCAACCTGGCTACCCGCTCCGAAATCGTGGTCCTCGTCCGGGACCCCGAATCCGGCATGACCATCGGCCAGATCGACATCGACTGTACCGAAGTCGGCAGGTTTGGAGTTGACGACGAGGCCCTGCTGGAGTCCATCGGACAGATGATCGCGCCGTCGATGAAGGCTTTGATGTCCGCGGTCCCCACGCCCGATTGCGCAACAGGAATCGCCCAGGCATCCCGCAGGAGCCAGTCTGGTGACGATCCGTCCCGGAGGTAAGATTATCCCATGGTTGAAAGGGTTGCTGACGATGTCTTCCGGATCAGGATTCCCCTGCCGGGAAACCCTCTGAAGGAATTGAACTCCTGGGTGATCTGTTCACGGGGCGAATACCTCGTCATTGACACCGGATTCAACCAACCGGAATGCCTTGACGCAATGAATGCCGGTCTGGAAGAACTCGGCGTCCCGATGTCGAAAGCATCCTTCATGCTGACGCATATGCACTCCGACCACACTGGACTGATCGCGCGCCTTGCCACACCGGAAACACGCGTGTACTTCGGCAGGATCGACGCCCGGGTATTCGATGGTGGAATCGACTGGAAGGCTATCATGCGGAACGCGATTCGCCACGGATTCGACGCGGTCGAACTGGAGACGGCGCTACGCATGCATCCAGGAATCAAGTACCGCCCCGAGACTGTGCCGGCATTCACGCTGCTGGACGACGGAGACATCATTCAGGTCGGCGACTGGCGACTGCGTGCCATACTGACCCCCGGGCACACGGCCGGGCACATCTGCCTGTACGAACCGGATCACCGGGTGCTGGTTTCCGGGGATCACGTCCTGGGCGACATCACGCCGCACATCGAGTCGTGGCAGGACGAGTCGAACACACTGAAGGACTACCTGGAAAGCCTGGACAGGGTTTCCCGGCTCTCGGTCGACATCGTGCTGCCTGGCCACCGCACCCCGGTCTACAGTCTCCAGGCGCGTGTCGCCGAGCTCATCGCACACCATCGGCGTCGCGCGGACGAATCAGTGTCGGTTCTTGGCGACGAATCACTCGATTCATGCCAGGTCGCGGCCAGAATGACCTGGGATATCCGGTGCCGAAGCTTTGAAGAATTTCCAATCACGCAGAAGTGGTTCGCCGTAGGCGAGACCCTGGCTCATCTCTTCTATCTTGAATCGACTGGCCGGATATCCCGCGTGGACGACGGCACCAGGATTCGCTTCAAACGAGCTTGAACAACAGATCGATAACCTGATCCAGCACCTCGTGGGAAGGTATGGAGCCGCGGTGTGCGACAGTGTGGGTGCCGCAGCACCTGTAGGACGGACGATTCTGGGATGCGGGGGCAAACTCCAGTTCGAAGCGTCTTTCGTCCGACGAAACCCTGAAGATGGTCCGCCCCTCGCCATCGCGCTCACGCCACACGAACCGGAATCCCATACTGGACAAGGCATCCTGAGTCTCGGAACCGATCCAGCCCGGCTCGGTCGACAGATCGGCAAAATCTGAGGCATGGACGTCTGCGGCGCGCCCCATGAACGCCTCGATTCTGGCCGAGATCCTGGCAACTTCAGGGTCTTCGGGCGAGGACTTCCGAAGCACTACGAGGGAGCGGCCAGTGGCATCGACCCCGGAAGACGGGATTGAGCCATGCCATACAAGTGCCATGTGATCCCGGAAAAGAGACGCGATCACGCTGATGTCGGAGTCGACGGTTTCGATCACCGCGAGACCACCGGGCGCAAGAGCCTTCAGTACCACTGAGGCAAAACCGCTGTCGCGACTGGAAGACGCAAAATCAGTGTCGACGATCAAGTCGAAACCACCGTTGTCGGCGACGGGAACATCCGAAACGATCAAGGAGGCGGACGGAACACGCATCATCGCCCATGCAAGCCGATCACGGGACGGATCCACGCCGGACATTTTTTTTCCCATTCGATCAAGTACTTCAAGGTGGGCTCCTGTCCCGCAGCCGATATGGCAAACCGATTTGAAGTCGGATTCCAGCGCCTTGAAGATGCTTTGATAGAAGGGGGAACAGACTGAAGGAACAGCACCGCCGCGCCCGTAACACGGCATCGGGGCACCGCCATCAATGTCCATGAGCCTGTCCAGCCAGGACAGTCCCTCGGGTCCGGCAACCTGAACAAGCCTGTCGACACCGATTGACGAAAGGTCGGGGGGAATCCGATCGTTGAACCAGAATGTCGAGGCCCCATCCGCGACAATCGGCACTCCCTCGACGAAGGTTCGAGAAACAAAGCATGGTTTGCCCGGACAGACACTCGCCGGCACCTCACCGCAGTATCGAGAGACCGACACGAGTGACCACGGGGTGTAGAGGGATGACGGCAACGAAGCATCCGGAATCGGGGCAAGTCCCTGCCTTACGTTATCCAGTTCGACACGGACGACGCCGCGCGACCGCAGAAATTCACGCACCATCGAGATATGAACCTGGGATGTGCCGAGGTACGTCAGGCCCTTCCCGTCCCTGGTCACCGGGTCGACTCGCGGGTCCCGGACAAGTCTGTTCATGGCGCGGCCGAAAACCGGCCGGCATCCGGCGTCAAGCACCGGCGCCAGTTCACCCCAGTCATTGATCACTATCTCGGTTCCTGGCGGCACCATCCCGACAAGTCGATCCACGACACCAAACGACGTGTCAAACAACACTGGCAGCACAAGCGTGAAGTCCAGTCCGGCGTCGCGGCACATACCCAGGACATCCGCCACGTCGGCCGGTGCCGGCAGGCGATGAGCACAGAATTCCGCACCGACGTAGACTCTGGAGTACAGGTCGGTTGCCGCAACGCCGGCGTTCGACACGAAGCCGGAATAGCGACGAATCGTCTCGAGATCCCTGTTGATGTCCGGGAAGATCGCGAAAGTCATCCAGCCCGCCCTCCGCAGTCGCCGCATCCACAACCACCGCAACCCTCATCACAAGCCGGAATCCGATCAGGCACGGGGTAGTAACAGTTTCCACCACAACCGGTGTCGTGAACCTGACTGTAGTATCCGCGCACAGCGTCCTGGAAGGCTTCGCCCCGCACCCCGGATAACAGTGACTGGCGAGCCATCGCCACGAGGCGGACTGCCTTCTCGACCGATTCCACGTCGAAATCGCGCCCTATCACCTTGGCCGCCGCGAAGTTCGGCTTGATACCGAACACATCAAGGGCGCACAGGCCGCACGCGTAGCGTCGATAACGCGTTACACGCCCGTCCCTGACGAAGACGCAGCCTGTGAAGTTGGCCTTCGCGCCTTCAGGATCGTAATAGTCGTAGCCGCACATCGAATCGAAGTTGCCACAGCGACCGTTCATCAGGAACGCCTCGACCTCGACGTCGGGAACCTCATCGCAGACTGTCGCGATCTCGTCTGGAGTCAGATGCCGAGACACGATCACGCGATACACACCGAGATCCTTGAAAAACCGGGCGCTCCTTGAGTTCAGGACGCCAAGGCCGACGCTGGCCGCAAGGCGCATCCCGGGAAAACGCTGACGGGCAATCATCAGGCCGTTAAGGGAACCGACTATGACGGCGTCGATCCCGCAGTCAACGGCGGTCTGAAGCTGACGCACGAAACGATCAACGTAGGATTCCGCCAGAAGCCGGGTGTTGGCGGCAAGAAAGACCTCGTGGCCGTGGCCATGCACCAGCGAAACCGCCCGTGCCAGTTCGTCGACGCTGGCAAAACTCGATCGGTCGCTCTGACGCTGGTTCAGGCCACCGCCGCCAAAGGTTCCCGGCTGATCGTTCAGGCCGCAGTAAAAGGCATCGGCGCCCGCCGATACCAACCGGTTCACGTCGTCGACGCGCCGCAGCGGCGTATTGATCCTGAACATCGAAAGCGCCCCGCCAGAAGGCTTGACGATTGTAACCGATCCAGACCTTCGATCATCAAATCCGTCCCGACTCGACTGGATTTCGTAATAGAATCGGACACGGACGCCGGAAAAGCCGCGTCCGTTTCATTGCCAGCAGGAGTTCAGGATGCGCCAGTCGATACGTTCAATGCTGATGATCTGCGTCCTCTTCGCGTGCGCACCTGGCTGTTCCAACCCTGAGTCGGTGAACGACCTTGGCGCCGACATCATTGATGACGCCGTCGTGGACGTTGGTTCGGACACTGTCGCGGACACCGGCTCGGATGCCGTGGCGGACACCGTGGCGGACACTGTCGCGGACACCGCCTCTGACACCGCCGGGGATGCTGCCGCGGACACCGTCGCGGACACCGGTTCGGACGCCTACACCAGACCGGAAAACGGCGAGCCGGTATCCCAGGACGAGATAGACCGAATCACCGACCTGTACATAGACATCCTCAAAAAAACCAGATACTTCGACGTCCTGGACGAGCGGATCCACGGGTGGCCGAGACCCGCACCCGAGAGCGGCCTTGAAGACTACTGGTACGGCACCTGGTGGTCGGGAATCACGATGACCAAAACCGATGGAACAGTAACCTTCAAGCACTCGCCCGACGGCGCCGACAACAACGGCATGCGGACCGGGCCGATGCTGGTCGGCGCCTGCTACGCGTCGGCGCTCGATGGTCGTGCTCGTGACTTCGGGCTGGTTCGCCGCATCGTGCGTGGTTTCAACTCCTGGGCCATGGCATTCCGCAGCCCGACGTATCCGTTGTGGGAACAGACGCAGGTACTGTCCCGCGCTTCCTATCCGAGGCCGGATTCCGCCGACCAGGGAGACGTGACAATCGACTACACGGAAGGCGGCCACAGTTTTGCCATCGACTACTCGTTGAACTGGCCGGGCGAGGACAACGGGGCCTGCGAGTATGTGCAGGTCTCGGACAACCCCTGGTGGGGCAACATCTATGCGAAGAACAAGCGTTCCAAGGACGATATCGGTCACATGATGATCGCGATCGCATCGCTGGCGGCATGTCCCATCGCCAACGACGAGACAGATCCCGAACTGGAAGGTCTGCAGGACGACATAAATGCAATGATGCGCATCTACAGGGCATGGGCCGCCCAGGTCGACGCCGACGAATGGAAGATTGCCACCGTGAACAAGAGCGGCGAGATCTACTATCCCGATGAGGATCTGGCTTACCTGTTGCTTGTGGGCAGAATCGAATGCGAGGCGGCGACCACTCTGCGCCTGTTTAGCGGCGGAAACCCGGACGACCTCGGTTGCTTCGACGGAATCCACAATCCGGACAACCCCGGCATTTTCGGCGAGGAAGACGCGCTGAAGAACGATTTCCATCAGATACAGAGATCATTTCACGAATCGGCAATCATGCACGCATGGCTTGCCGGCCGCGACGACGTGGCCAACACGATGATTGGCGGACTTGCGTGGCGCGTCGACAAACGGCTGGACGAACTGGAAAGTCCCACGCCCCCGGCTGACCCGCACCTTTCCGACCTCGGCGAATTGGTTCTGATGGCAGGAAATTCGGGCATGGCTCTGAACTGGCGGGATGTCAGGTTCCTTCACGCCAGACTGGAAGAAGCGCATGCCAACCTTGTCGGCACTCGCTCAGACGCCGAGTTGAAGGCGCGCTACAACGTCTTCGACCCCGAGGTTCCGGATGGCACCTACTCCTATGATCCGGGTGATTCCGGGATCGCGTGGCGTTATCTGGGCGCCGTGCTCGGTGCATGCGTGTCTCCGTTCTGGAACGACGCATCGATGCCGTTTCTGAACTGCGACAGGATCCGTGCAGCCGAATTCTGAAGCAACTCAGAACACTTGACTCCAACGCAACGGTATCACCCGGCTATTTGCTGATTGAAATGTGAAGATCACGAAGCTGGTCATCGTCCACGTCGGACGGCGAATCGGTCATCAGATCGGACGCGCTGGTGGTCTTCGGGAAGGCGATCACGTCGCGGATCGACGGAGCACCGGTCATCAACATGATCATGCGGTCAAGACCAAGCGCGATGCCTCCGTGCGGCGGCGGACCGTATTCAAACGCATCGAGCAGGAACCCGAATTTCACCCTGGCCGCCTCATCCGAGATACGCATCGCCTTGAAAACCCGCCGCTGAACATCCGAAGAATGAATTCGGATCGAGCCGCCACCCAGTTCGGTGCCGTTCAGGACCACGTCATAGGCACGTGCCCTCACCTTCAATGGATCGCTCTCAAGGATCGGCAGGTCGTCGGGAACAGGAGATGTGAACGGATGGTGGGTTGCTACCGGCCGCTGCGACTCCTCGTCGAACTCGAACATCGGGAACTCGGTGACCCACAGGAAAGCCATCTTCTTCGGGTCACGCAGCCCCAGCCTGTCGCCGACCTTCAACCGGACCGCGCCCATGGCCTGGCGCGCCTTGGCCGGTCTGGCGTCCGCCACAACAAGGATCATGTCGCCGGAAACGGCCTGCATGGCCCCGGCAATCGCCGCCTTGTCTTCATCGGACAGGAACTTGGCCGCGGATCCCTGCCATCCGTCGGGGGCCAGTTTGAACCACGCCAGGCCCTTCGCGCCATTGTCAGTCGCGACCTGAGTAAGGCCATCGATGTCCTTTCGGGACCACTTCTCGGCCTCTGGAACCTTGATGGCCGTGACAACGCCACCAGCCGCGGCCGCGTCGGTGAACACCTTGAAACCGCTGTTCCTGACCAGCTCGGTGATCGTCACCATCTGCATCCCGAAACGCAGATCAGGCTTGTCCGAACCATATCGTTCCATCGCCTCGGAGTACGGCATCCGCTGGAAAGGCGTCTGGACATCGATCCCCAGCGCATGCTTCCAGACGTGCTTAAGCATGCCTTCAATAATCGAGTAGATCAGTTCGGGCACCGCGAACGAGATCTCCATGTCGATCTGGGTGAACTCGGGCTGTCGGTCGGCCCGCAGGTCCTCGTCCCGGAAACAGCGCGCGATCTGGTAGTATCGGTCGAAGCCGGACACCATCAGAAGCTGCTTGAAGGTCTGAGGCGACTGTGGGAGCGCATAGAACTGTCCTGGATGAACGCGCGAAGGAACGAGGAAATCGCGTGCTCCCTCGGGCGTGCTCTTCATCAGAATCGGCGTTTCTATCTCAAGGAAATCCTGACCCTGCAGGTAGTCGCGAATCAGCTTGCAGACAGTCGAACGCATCACGATATTCGAATTCAATGGCCCGCGGCGCAAATCCAGGTAGCGGTAGGTCAACCTGGTCACTTCCTGGGCGTCAACTTCGTCGGCAATCGGGAAGGGGAGCGGCCTCGAAACGCTCAGAACGGTTACCGAGCCCGCGTCGACCTCGATCTCTCCGGTCGGGATTCGACTGTTCGCATTGGCCCCGCGCGATACGACAGTGCCGGATACCTCGACGACCGACTCGGCCTTGACCCCGACCGCGATCGCAAAGGCGTCAGGGTTGGTCGCGGAATCAAACTTGATCTGTGTCGTCCCGAACCTGTCGCGCAGATTGATGAACGCGCAGCCCCCGTGATCCCTCACGCTGGCCGCCCAGCCCTGCAACATTACCGCCGAACCGATGTCGGACGCCCTGAGCTCTCCGCAGTTATGTGTACGCACGCCTTCCATATGAAGCGACCTCCAACCGTGTGTTTCAGTGATTATTCCCCACCAAGAGGGGCACAGACTATCTGGATTGAATCAAGGAATTTGCCGGCGCCGCCCCGGACTCCGACCATAACGAAACCCTTTGGACAAACCTCATTGTACTCGATGTCCCCGCCTGGTCCGCCCACCCTGTCGCCATAGCGACGGGTCCTGCCAATGGCAACCGAGTTCTGACCGCCACCACCCTCCTCGAGAACCTTCTTCACAAGGTCATCGGCCGTAAAATTCTGCAGGCGGTCACAGTTGTTCGCGTGTTCGGCCGAGACGGCGTAGCCTGCCGAATCGGCATATTTGACGGACCCCGTGTTCGAGGCAGGAACATGATCCTTCCCCTCCACGAGCTTGACATCAGCGACCGTCGCAGACTTCTTCTCCATGTCCGCCGCCACTCTGGCCGCGGTCTTGGCATCCATGAACGGCTGACGTGAAAGTTCGACTCCCTTGATCTCGACGACAAGCGTCAGCTTCGTGAAGTCCTGGTTGCGCGGCAGCAACTTGGAGGCGCCGATCCCAACGCTGTAGGCGCCGTCCACGACACTGACCCACATCCGGTCGGACCACACCAGCCTGGACGACTTCGTACCGCCGAACAACTTGAAGGAAATCGGATAGACGCCCGAAACCGGACGGCCGTTCTCGTCCACCATCCGACCGGAATACTCAACGACCGTCGGCGCAACAGGTGCCGCGGGCCGCTCCCTGCTGGCCTGCGCCAATGCAACAGTCGAAACGGAACCTGCCACAAGCAGCGCCAGTGGCAGCAGGACGGTCAGAAGACATCGTTTCACCAGTTCCTCCCCTCCCCACGCCATGGAACCTCGCCGGAATCCGGTACCAGAGCTTCCGCCGGCGAAGCATCCTCAAGCGGCGGGATCAACGCGCCGTGAACCCTGTCGTCGCCATGACCGACCGATCGGCCGGACACCACGACCACGCGGGCGAGTATATCATGCAGCATGCGTCTTTTAGGGTCTACAACAGTCCAGAGTGGACCGGCAAAAGCGACCAGCGCGAAGACCAGTCCCGTCAACGTCCACACGAACGCCCTGAACCAGCCGACCGGTTCACCGGCCATGTTTCTGGCCGTTATCGAAAACAGGCGCGAAACAGGCGTATTTCCTATGCATGCCGTGAAAACCGTGCCGGAAACCACGTACATGGCCACAAATACCGTGGCGGGAAACAGCATGAACGACGGCGTCTGGTTGAAGACGTCCACGAAGTAGTCCAGGTAGTTCCAGTAGCGGACAGGCAGTTCCGTGACGTCCGGGTATCCGGCGGTGATGCAGACCAGAAGAGTCAGACCGATCGGTATGACAAGATCGAAGATGCCTGCGAGAAACCTCAGTAGCGATGATGCCGCCCTGACGCCCTTCTCGCCAGGATGCAGCGCGAACGTACGTTTCATCCCATGTCCCCGGCTGCGACCTGAGCCGCCATGACAGCGGCTATGACCGCCGTTTCGGCCTTCAGGACCCGCGGTCCCAGTCCTGCCGGAGTAAACCCGGCAGCCAGAAGCATAGCGCGTTCCGTGTCCGTAAACGAGCCTTCCGGACCCACCGCCAGCGTGACAGGACCTGGACGGACGGCAAGCCGAACCAACGGCTCCACAACGCCAATCTCAGACAGGATATATCGGGAACCGTCTTCCGGCAGGGCAGCCACGGCGGACTGCAGCGAGTCGTACATGGCAACGGCGGGAAGCGATGCACGGTCGCACTGGCGACACGCCTCCTCGGCTACCTTCCTGTACCTGTCCAGTCTCGCGTTTTCCCGCTCGCCCGGCCTGGGAATGGATCTGTCGGCAAAATACAGAAACAGCGATGTCGCGCCAAGTTCGGTCGCCTTCTGGATGGCGATCTCGTGCCGATCGACCTTCAGCATCGGCACCAGCACGGCTATGTGGCGTCCGTCCGGGACCACCCTTACCCCATCTTCCATTCGCTGCACCTCAAGTCCAAGTCCGGAATCACTGCCAGTCAACACGGCTCGCCACGCCACTCTGCCCCCATCGAGCACAAGGACGGGATCGCCGGGTTTCAGTCTGAGAACCCTTCGAAGATAGTGCAGGACTTCGTTTTCGGGGATGAATGAAGAACCGGGACGGAGGTTCCGTCCCGGCTCAAACAGTCGGGGAATCGTCACTTCGCAACAACCCGGACCTTCACTTCAGCCGTCACATCGGTGGTCAGCTTAATCTCGACCTTGAAGGTTCCGAGCGTCTTAATCGGGGTCTCAAGAAGGATCTTGCGATGATCCACGTCAAAACCCTCGACAGCGAGAGCCTCGGCGATGTCACGGTTCGTGACCGAACCGAACAGCTTCTCTTCCTCGCCGGCCTCGCGCACGATGTTGCAGGCGACCTTTTCGATCGCGGCCTTCAGGGCATCGGCGGTCTTGCGCTCACGCAGCAGTCTGGCCTGAACCTCGCGCCGCGAGTGCTCAAGTTCGCGAACCGACCTGGTCGTCGCCAGAACGGCCTTTCCCTGGGGAATCAGGAAATTCCTGGCGAATCCGTCGGCGACCTCAACGATCTCGCCGGCCTTTCCCAGGTGATCGATATGCTCGTTAAGAATGACTTTCATTCCTTGATCTCCATCGCTGTCCGGCCTTACCGGACCAGCGTCAACCGTCCTACGGCATCGCCTTGGCAGAGTACGGCATCAGGGCGATATGCCTTGCCCGCTTTATTGCCAGGGCGACCTCGCGCTGGTGCTTCGCGCAGACGCCGGAAATGCGCCTCGGCACGATCTTACCGCGCTCGGTGACGAGCCGCTTCAGAGCGGCGGGATTCTTGTAGTCAATCTTCGAGTTCTTGTCCTGGCAGAACGGACAAACCTTGCGCCGGGGCGGTCCGCGGCGCTTTTTCTTGTCACGATTCACGGAGGTGTTCGACTTCATCATGATTACTCGTCCTCCTCTGCATCGTCTTCGTCGTCTTCGTCGTCTTCGTCCTCGTCCTCGTCGTCGTCGTCACCGGCGGCCATTTCGGCAGCGGCTTCGGCATCCCATCCAGTGGTCGAACGATTACGATCGCCGTGATCATCCGGATCGGGGAGCTTGTCGAAGTGCTCCTCGCCAGCGAAGTCATAGGTTTCGATGTTGACGTCGGAGTCCAGAAGGATCGTCATGTAACGGAGGATGTTCGGGTTGATCCGGATATTCCGGGTCATCTCGTCGACCATCTCTTCACCGGCGAGGTACACGTAGTAAAGGTAGACACCCTTTGTGCACTTGCGGATGGTGAAGGCCAGACGGCGCTTTCCCCACACCTCGAACCTGACCATCTTGCCACCATGCTTCTCGACAAGTTCAAGGAACTTCTCGTGAAGGCGATGCATGGCATCCTGACCGATATCGCTTTTCACAACGATAACGGTCTCGTACTTTCGCACCAGAGCCGTACTCATTAAACCTCCTCACGGTCTTTCGGCCCGCCGGCACCATCCGACGGGCAAGAAGGCTCGGACCGCTTCGGGTTGCCCCTGCGGTTCACCAGATTCTGGGCCTTGGGGACACCCCCGCGAGCCCACTCGCGAATTGCCACGGACGCCGCTTTCACGGCCTCCGACAAATCCGTTTCCTCGGAGTCGGAAAATCGTTGCAGAACATAGTCCACAACGTCGGGCCCTTGTCCATCGGGCCTTCCGACACCAATCCTGACCCTTGCAAAATCCCTTGTCCCAAGCTGCTCGATGACCGACCGAACACCTCGGTGCCCGCCATCGCCGCCCCCCATCTTGACCATTACCCTGCCGAGCGGCAGGTCGATATCGTCATGAACGACAAGGATGTCCTGCGGACCAATCCTGTAGAAGCCACCGGCCCGCGTGACGGCGAAACCTGACAGGTTCATGTACGTCAACGGCTCGACGACGATAGCCTGCTGACCTTCGAGGTCAAGCCTGGCCACCCTTGCATCCCACTTCTCGATCCAACCGGGATTCTGCGTTTCAAAGAGCGCTTCAACGGCGATGAAGCCGACGTTGTGCCGCGTTCCGGCGTATCGGTTTCCCGGATTGCCAAGCCCGCACACAAGTTTCACGAATGGCCTCTCAGACCGTCACGGGACGATCGTCACTTGGCCTCGCCAGCCGGGGCTGCCGCAGCATCGCCAGCCGGGGCTGCCGCGGTCTCGGCGGCTGCCGGAGTCTCTTCTTCCTCGGCCTTCGGCATCGTCACGATGATGACCTTGTTGTCACGCACGAACACCGGGGTCGCGCCTTCCGGCAGCGGAAGCTGAGAAATCTTGAGAACATCGCCCATCTTGAGCAACTCGCCGTTGACGACGATCGACTCGGGAACCCTGGCGGCCGGGCAGCGGATGGTGATGAAACGCATCGTGCGCTTGATGATGGCGCCCAGCTTCTCGGCTTCGCTCTTTCCGACAACGACCACTGGAACCTTTACCAGGATCGGCGACTCCTCGGTGACCCTGAGGAAATCGCAGTGGAGAATGTTGCGCTTTATCGGATCAAGCTGGAACTCGCGCACGACCGCGAGACATTCATCGACCTTGACGCCTTCAATGGACAGACGGACGATCCTGTTGCGGCCACCCTCGGCGCGAAGGATAGTTCCAACTACCTTCGGATCGACCACGATGTTGCGACCGCTACCCTCACCACCGTACACAACGGCGGGAACGTAACCGAGTTCCCTGATCTTGCGAGCGATTCCGGTTCCGACGAAGGCTCTCTCTTTTGCCCTGATAACCGGGTATTCCATAGTTTCCTCCTCGAAGCCCCGACCTGTCGTCGCAGGTAACCATGGGGCATCAAAAGACGTTTCCAACCTGAAAGGCACGCGCGATTTCGCCAGGCAGGATTACCCGGGACATCGCGGCCGCGACAGCGCGGGCAGACACCATGTCGCCGCAGACGCCGTAAACGGCCGCCCCCGAACCGGTCACCGCCGCCACACTGGCGCCGCAACCGACAAGCAGTCGGGACAGCTCGGCAGCACGGGGACAAAGTTCGAAAACCGCATCGGACAGGTCGTTTTCAAAAAACTCCGGCAACGGCGCGAACCCGGATCGGG
>CAZNJW010000061.1:0-3487 GCA_964573455.1 uncultured Anaeromyxobacteraceae bacterium
GGAGTTGAATTCTACTGTTCGGTGAGGGTGACCAGTTCGTCCCAAGTGTCGTTGGCGTGCTTGGTGATCTGTTCGCGCTGCTTGGCGGAGAGATTCTCCATCTGGTTCAGGTTGTCCAGGAACGCCTGGGCGTCAAGGCTGATCAGGGCGAAGCAGCGGCCACGGGGGGAGATCCACTGTCCGACCAGCTTGGTGCCGCGGATGTTCGTCTTGGTCAGGTTGATTCCCGCGTCAACGACCATCTGCTCGTCCTCGCCGGCACCTGCCACGTTACCGATGTTCGCCTGGTAGGACTTGAACAGTCCGCGAACCGCGGTGTCGTAGTCACGAGCCAGGTCGATACGGGCACGTTCCTTGGCGGAGGTGCGGCACAGCGACAGGTTCGCGGTTCCTTCCATCGAGCCCAGGCCGCAGATCATCTTGCCCTTTTCGCCGGTGAACGCCGAGCAACCGTTCATTACCCAGGCCGGAGCGTCCTTCAGATCATCCTGGAATGCGTTCTGGGGAGTCGCCGCCTTCTTTGCACAACCGAACGCGAACACCATGGCGCCAGCCAGCGCCAGCATCAGAAACCTCTTCATTTCATCCTCCTTGGGGAAGAGTTACTTCCACAAAAAAACCAGACGGGAAACACTAAAAGCAACGTTGATGCCAAATCTAGCAGTTCAACGAAGCTTTTTCCATCAAAAACAGAACCTGCCCATTTTCAAGGCGTTTTGCCGCCCTTCCTGCCGATAACGACGTCACGGGAACCATCCGGCCGCGTCCGAACCGGCGGTGCCGTCATGTGACCGGTCACGTGACCGCACACACGTTGCGGGCGCTTCGGATTCAAAATCCCATCGTCTGGAACCGGCTGCGAACAACGAACCGTCTCACGGCTCACCACACTCGACGGTGGTCGCGGGGATGCAGACCCTGGCGTAACCCATGCCCGCGGTTCCAAGAGGACCGTCACCACCGATGTCCAGCCACTTCAACACCGACTCGGCCTCGGTGTCGGCATGGGAGCGCACCCATGCGAGCGCCTCCCGGGACGGAACGCTGTCCGCGAATGACCAGGTTCCGCCCGACATGTAGTCAATGAAGGCGTGATCGCCGACCGCGCATATCCTTAGCGCGGCCCAGCGCCTCGCATCCTCCACGGCATTTGTCAGCGCGTCATCGGGCACAATCGTCGGGCCGGAAATACCGATCCCGCAGACGCGTCCCGCAGGCGCCGGAGCGGCTCTCATCCACGAAGGAATCGCCCCCCGAAAGGCCTCCGGCATCACGGCGGTTGCCTGGCCCGCCTGGCCGTCAAGACATGCCACCGCCCAGACGGTCGCCTTATTGCATCGGTTGCCACATATGCCAAGCGGCCCTTTTCCGTCGCGGTCAAGCCACCAGCCGACCACGCCGGCGCCGGAAAGCATCGCCTTTACCTCGGAGATCGTCATCTGCTCGGCCCAGTCCCCATCGCGGGAACTGTTCACGGTCACGACCGCGGCGCGCAACCCGATCGGGCGAAGCTCCGTGAAGAGTTCCTTCATGGCCTGCTGGGACGCGTCCTCCCAGGTGTTGAAGCTGTCGATCCAGGGGTCGGACGATCCTGTGACGCAATAACGCGCCCCCCTGGTCTCCGAAGCGGACTTTTTGTTTGTTCCCCGCACGGGAAGACCGCAGGAGGAGCACGCCACGACGACACAGATCAACGACAGACAGGCGCCGAAACGACTGGAAAGACTCAACAGGACCTCCCGCAAACAGACGACGATCAAGGCATCACCTGAAATCGTCGGGATTCAGCCCGAACTTCTTCACGAGCCTGTAAAACTGAGCGCGATCCCGCCCGACCATCCTGGCCGCCGCGGACATGTTTCCACCGGATTCGCGAAGCGCGTTCTGCACCTGGGCGGCAGTCACCGCGGACGGCATGTCGTCTGCCGTGTCGCCGAAAAACCTGGCGGCCAGTCCCTCCATGCGCTCGATCACTTGACGCGACAGCTCGACCTGGCCGGCCCCCGGCTGAACCCCGGTCAATGCCTGCGCCACGATCCCGCGGATCTCGCGTACGTTCAACGGCCAGGGGTGCAGCATCATCTTCTCGAGCGATCTGGCCGAAAAAGCGGCCCCGCCGGCAAATGAAGCAACCAGGAGTGGGATGTCCTCGCGGCGTTCACGAACCGGAGGCACATGCAGGGTCAACTGGGCCAGCCTCATGTAGAGATCGGACCTGAAAACCGCGGGATCCCGCAAATCCGCGTTCGTGGCGGCGATCACCCTTACATCGACCTTGAGGGGCGAACTGCCGCCGACCGGCAGGACCATGCCGTCCTCTAGCACCCGCAGAAGCTGTGCCTGCGCGTCACGTGGAAGCTCGCCGATCTCGTCGAGAAACAGAGTGCCGCCATCGGCCGCCCTGAACAATCCAGGTCTGGCATCGCGCGCGTCGGTGAAAGCGCCCCTGACGTTCCCGAACAGGATGCTGGCGGCCAGCGCCGGGCTGGCGTTCGCCGCGTTGAACTCGATCAACGGGCCGGACGGACGGGACATACGGGCCAGCGAACGCGCGACGACCTCCTTGCCGACCCCGGAATCTCCGGTGATCAGAACCGCCTGAGGCACTGAGGCGTAGGCCGCGATCGTGGAACGAATCTCGCGTGCGGAGTCGGATGAACCGATGTATTCGGGAACCGGAAAATCAGGCGGCGATGGAAACATCGCATGAGTGAACACCAGCAGCGTGTCACCCAGCCTGATCACATCCCCTTGAACAAGGGGCTGGGCGTTGCCGTCAATCTGACGGCCGTTCACGAACGTTCCGTTTTTCGAGCCGACATCGGCGATCGACCATGCCACGTTGCCATGCGCGGAAAGCCTTGCGTGCGACCGCGAAATCTCGCGATCGTCCAGCCTTCCCCCGGGGAAAGCCGCGCAGACCCGGTTCAGTTCGACACTGCGTCCCCGCAACAGAAGCCGCTCTCCACACCGCTCCGGCGCCGCCGGCGTCCAGGCCAGGATGAGGACCGCTACCGGAAGCGGCTCGCAGACCGGATCGAGCGATCCGCCGGTCGCTGTGACCGTTCCATCGATTGTCGCGGTGATACTGAAAGGGTCATTCATATAATTTCAGCTTCAGAAGCCCAGTTCATCGAAGGCGCTGTCCGCTTTATCCATCACCTTGCGTTTGCGGGGATCCTCAACGACGGGAGTGTCTTCCTCATCAGGATCCTTCGTTGCCGAGGTCGGCTTTTTCGCGGTCGAGCCGCCAGGCATCCCAACCTTCTGAAGTTCGATCGAGTCTTCCACAGTCGCCTGCTGCGCCTGAATCTGAGGAACAGGAGCCGCAGTCGGTTGCGCCGTCGGTGTTGCGGCGGCAGGCGCCGGGGTGGGGGAGGCCTTTTTCACCAAGGGCGAATTGTCATTCGCCCCTACGGCGGAACCGGAAACGGGCGACAAGGGCGAATTGGCATTCGCCCCTACGACGGAACCGGAAACGGGCGAC
>CAZNJW010000061.1:3587-15699 GCA_964573455.1 uncultured Anaeromyxobacteraceae bacterium
GACAAGGGCGAATTGGCATTCGCCCCTACGACGGAACCGGAAACGGGCGACAAGGGCGAATTGGCAGTCGCCCCTACGGAGGAACCGGAAACGGGTGACAAGGGCGAATTGGCAGTCGCCCCTACGACGGAACCGGAACCTGGTGACAAGGGCGAATTTTCATTCGCCCCTACGACGGAACCGCCATCGGAGGTCAGTTCAAGCACCACCGGCGCGTCGCCGCGATCGAGCAGGAAGAATGCCGCAACGCCGCCACCGACCAGAAGCAACCCCAGACCGATCACAAGCGGCCACAGCTTGAAACCGCCTCGTGCACGGGAACCGCCGGAGGCGTTTTCGCCGGGCAGCATTGCCTTCAAAGCCTCTGCGACCTCGGCGGCGTCCGTCGGACGATCCTCGGGTTTCTTCGCCATCATCCGCATAACGAGCCGATCGAATTCGGGGGGTATATCAAGTTCGGGAAACTTCAAGCGCATCGACGGAGGTTCTTCCATTACGTGCGCCAGCAGAATCGCCTGAGCGGTTTTGGCCTCGAACGGCTTGCAGCCGCATACCATGCGGTACATCATCGCGCCAAGGCTGTACAGGTCCGACTTGTGCGTGACCGACAAGCCTCTGGCCTGTTCCGGGCTCATGAAGGCCGGAGTACCGATCACCTTCGGGATAGCGTCCATCGAGGTCAGATCCGAGTCACCGGCCTGCGCGAGACTGGCGATACCGAAGTCCACGACCCTGGCCTGAAGTTTCCCTCCCCGTCCCTCGACCATCATAACGTTGGCCGGCTTCAGGTCGCGGTGAACGACACCCTGATCGTGGGCGTCCTCGAGCGCGTCGCACATCTGAATGACAATCCGCGCGGTCTCGTCCCAGCCCAGACGCCTGGTCTCAGGGGCGACGACCTTCATATGCTCCTCGAGGTTCTGACCGCGCAGCAGTTCCATGACGACGAACATGCGACCGGCCTCGTCCTCGTCCACATCGTGAACAGCGACCGCGTGCCTGGACTGCATTCGCATCAGGGCGCGGGCCTCTTTCAAAAACTGGCGACGCGCCTTCGCGTTTTCCCGCATCTCGTCGCGGATCACCTTGACCGCGACCTCGGCCCTCGCCAGCTTGTGCGTGGCACGATAAACCTGACCGAAACCGCCCTGGCCGATGCGTTCGATAAGCACATACCTGCCGCGCAGAACGGTTCCAGAAAGATCGTCACCCGAGCCAAGTGGAAGAAGGACGCCGCCGTCATCCGAGCAGCTTGTGATTCCACCGGGATAACGTCCGCCACACAATGGACAGAACAGGCCCTGAACCAGTCGAGTCGAGTCGTCATCCTCGATCGGCTCGCCGGGGAGGTCTTCCAGTCCGGGCAACCTGGTCAGCGTCTCTTCAAGATCTTTGTTACCGCCGGCGGCGTCCATGTCTTCGCGATTCATCTGCAAATCCCCGGAATCACAGTTACCGGCAGCGCTCTTTCGGATCGTCGACGCCGCTGCCTGAAGTCTTCGGGAGGATGATACCACCTTGAACACGTCATTGGGAGTCCATCCGGCCTTCAGACCCATTCGACCGACCACCCGCGTCAGCGCCCTCCCTCTGCGGCAAAACATGCGACCGGAGCCTTGCCATACTGTATAATATCGCGCTGACCGGAAGGGACAGTCTGCTCCTGAACGGTCGACGCTATGCTGAAACTCCGGGAGTTCTCTCATGAAAAAGATATTTTTTGTTCCTCTGGTCATGGCCGTCATGCTCGCGGGATGCGACCAGTACCTTCCGATTCTTGACGAAGGAACACCCGGCGAGGACGTCCTGGCCGACGCTGTCTCGGGCGACACGAATGGCGATGACGTCCAGGGAAGGGACCTTTCAGGCGAGGCCACGGACGACGAATGCCATCTTCAGATTCTCCTTCAGATGAAGTCCGAGCTGCCGACCGAGGTCACCGTCGGAAGCCACATCGAGATCTCCGCGGTCGTGGTCGACTATTTGAAGGCCGCGCCAGCGCAGGACGCCGCGGTCAGTTTCGCGATTACCTCGATCGAGGATCTTGACGGCAACCAGGTCGAGGGAGACGGCAACCTGGAAACGGCCACACAGTTCAGCGACTCCCAGGGACGCGTCTCGAACGAATTCTTCGCCGGCATGGACCCCGAACGCATCTATACCATCACACTGTGGCTCCCCGACTGCCCACAGGTCGAGCCGGTTTCGGTCAGGCTCAAGGTTCTTGGCTATGAATGCGGCTCGCTCAGGGTCGACTTCGCATACAACGGAGTGATCGAATTCCCGCTGCGCGACATCGAGGTGTTCGTGGTGCCGGCCACCTACCAGTGCGGCAAACACATCATTCCGGGGTCTACCGTCCCCGAGGACAAGATCATCGCGTCCCGCAGCGCCCCCGGCATCACATCGACCGTCACGTTCGACTGTCTGCCCGCAGGCGCCTACTACACGGTGTTCGCAAAAGCCGGAGCCGGGGATCTCACATGCACGGCGGCCGGCGCCTGCTCACGGACACTGGTGATCATGCCGAATCAGACCGACGAGATGACACTGGAGTTCTCGGAAGTCACATTCCAGGTAGCCGGACGCTACAACGCGGTGGATCACTTCAACTTCGAACCCCTGATCGAGATGTGCGCCGGCGGTGATACCTCGCTCATCGACTGCGTGACATCGGGCAGCGAAGACGTGGGCAAGACCGTCTGCTGCGCCATCCAGGAAATGGTCAAACTGTTCAGAACGCCCGGTTCGACTATCGTGGATCTCGTGTTCGACGCGCTGAAATTCTGGATCAGCCCTGCCATTATTGAAGCCGTCGAGGCCATCATCGGTGGGCCGCTCAAGGCGTTCCTGAACGGTCTGATCGAAGGCTGGTCCCAGGACTCTCCGTGGCTCGCGGCATTTTTGACGGCCGGTGAAGACCTGACACAGATAATCAGTCATCTCGAACTCGAATCCGAACTGTTGCTGGAAAAACTGGGCAACGACTTCACTGTTCAGGGGACTCATTACTGGCACGCGATCAACCTGTACTGGCGACTGAACTGTCCGGCCGAGGGCGAACCGGATTACGACCCAGAGTGCGGCAAGTACAGTCTGGACATGCAGGATATACAGCAGGTCCCGGAAGACTTCCCGATGGAGCTGCTGGAAGGCGTGTTCGTGGCGGATGTGGTGAACTTCAACTGGCTGAGCCTGCGCCTCCACGAGATCGCGCTCAGCTACGGCAAGCTGGTGCTGTGGGCGATAAACGACATCTTCATCCCGGAGATATCGGGAGACCAGGCCCACTCGATCGAGGAGCTGGCGAGTTTGTGGCTGGACTGCCAGGGGCTGGCGGCCGGAGACCTGGGTGATTACTGGGAGCAGGCCGGCGGCGATCGCGACGATGTCGAGAATATCTGCAATTCGGTCGTGACCAAGCTTATCGCCCCTCTCGACGACATTTTAGGAAAGCTCAGCCTTTCCACGACGCTGACGTTGAACGGAAGCGGACGGATGATTGACGACAATTGTGACTCGATCATCGACAGGATTGTCGACGGAACGTACATGGGTTATGTTGAGAGCAATTCACAGCAGGCATCGCTGACAGGCGACTGGTCCGCCGAGAGAATCCTGCAACAGGCAGAATGACCGCAAGTGCGGTTTTCATTTCAACAAGGCACAACAAGGAGTTTCCGAATGGACGACATGCTCACGCTCAGGAAGACGATCCTCGCCGACCTCGCGGCAGCGGCCGACCGTGTGAACACGGATCTGCCACGCCCGGAACTGATCCGGAACGCGGTCGAAAACAGGGACGCGCTTGTTGCCGCCTGCGGCGCGCTGGCGACCTGGACACCACCGCTGTCTACCGGCCGCCGCCCCAAGGACACCGTTATGGTGCGCCGCCCGGGCAGCCAGGGTAATATCGACTGGGATTCTCCGAACAACCTCGCGATCGACGAGACGACCTTCGACATGATCTTCGAGGACGCCAGGGCCTTCCTGGCCGACAAGGACATGCTGTTCGTGACGAACCGTGTCGTCGGAGCCGATCCCGCCTGGTCCATGCCGGTCACGACCGTCACCGACAGCGCCCTGGCCGCCGTATTCTCGGACAACATGTTCAGGCCTGTGCCTGCCGACCTTGCGCGAAGCGTGTTCGCTTCCGAACCTTTCACAGTCCTGTGCCTGCCGTGGGACGAACTTGACTCCGATCGGTACAACGGCCGCCTGCGTGTCGACCCGGACACGAAAAAAACCGCCAATGTCGTCATCGCGATCGACTATGACAGACACATGGGGATCATCATCGGATCTGCCTATCTGGGGTCGCTGAAGAAGATGGTCTTCACGGTGATGAACTACTATCTTCCCGACCACGGCATCCTCCCGCTTCACTGCAGCGCGAACGAAGGCGCGGACGGACACAGCGCGTTGATGCTCGGACTGTCCGGAACCGGCAAGACCACCCTGTCGGCCGACCCGGAGCGCGCGCTTCTCGGTGACGACGAGCACGGCTGGGGATCCGACGGCGTGGCCAACATGGAAAACGGCTGCTACGCCAAGCTGATCGACCTCAATCCCAGGAAGGAACCCGAGATCTTCAAGGCCGTCTTCCACGACGACGACTACATGAATCACGGCTCGATCATCGAAAATGCCATGATGTACCCGTGCGGCGAGTTCGATCTGACCGACCGGAGACTGACCGAGAACTCACGCGCCTCATACCCGTTGACGTACCTTTCGAACATCAAACCGTCATCGTGCAGCGGGCACCCGAACACGATCCTGTTTCTGACCGCGGACGCAAACGGCGTTCTGCCAGCCATCGCCAGGCTGAACCGCAACCAGGCGATGCTGTGGTTCCTGATGGGCTACACCAGCAAGCTGGCGGGCACCGAAACCGGCGTCGTCTCGCCGTCGTCCACCTTCTCGCGATTCTTCGGCGCACCGTTCATGCCGCGCCTTCCGTCCACCTATGCGGACATGCTCGGCGAAATGATGGAAAAACACGACACGGACGTGTACCTGGTCAACACTGGCTGGATCGGCGGGATGTACGGCACGGTCAAGCGCTGTGACATCGACGTGACACGCGCGATGGTCAAGGACGCTGTCGAAGGCCGCCTTAAGAACGTGCCCTGCCGCAGGGATCCTTTCTTCAAGTTCGACGTTCCCGAATTCAGCCCGTCCACCGACAACCGCGAGGTCCTGAACCCGGAAGGCATGTGGGCCGACAAGGAAGCGTTCAAGGCCACCGCCGCGAAACTCGCCGCCGAGTTCAAATCGAATTTCGCCAAGGCGTTCGACAATAAGGGCATCGCCCCCGAGATCGCCGCCGAGTGTCCGGGACACTGACAGGCCGATCCTTCTGCTTCCCACTGCGTCCCTCTGGCGCGCCTGCGCGTACTCAGAATGTTAATTCGTCGATTTTGTAATAAACTAATCGGCAGTTCTTGATGAATCCGGCGATTCCGCGCGTCCGGCGTATCGCGCCTCGGGGGAAAAAGCATGCGTACGAAAGCAATCGGTGCGGCCATAGTCGTTCTTCTGATGGCCGGCTGCGACGACCAGGTGCCTCCGTGGCTCCTGGACACTGGAAACAACACCGACACGGGCCGGGACGCCATCGACGTCATCCACCTGGACACGACCAGCGACACTGCAAAAGACGTGTTGCGGGACATCCCGGACGCCAATAAGGACATCGTTCAGGACCTCGGCTTTGACGACGCCGGCCATGACGTTATTCAGACCGATCCCGGACAGCCTGACATCGCCGATACGTGGAACACATGGGCCGACTACGGTCCCGACTCCGACGCCGGCAGCGATGCCGACGTTCAGGATATCCACGAGATTGGACCGATCGACATCGCGACCGATCCCGGCTGGCAGTGCGAACGCGCCGAAGACTGCATCCCACCGGCAAACCTGGGCCAGTGCGAGAAAATGGTCTGTATCGACCATGCGTGCCTCCGCGACAACGTCGCCGATCAGACCGGATGCGACGATGGCAGCCTCTGCACCACCGCCGACCGGTGCGTCGGCGGAGTCTGCCTGGGCGATACGCTTGACTGCAACGACAACAACGTCTGCACAACGGACTACTGTGTGCCCTCACTCGGATGCGCGACATCGGCAAAGAACAACATCGCGTGCGACGACCAGGATCCATGCACGATCAGTGACCGCTGCAACGCCAAGGTATGCTCCGGCACCGCAATGAACTGCTCCACGCCTCCGGCCAGGGAGTGTTCCGGGGATGGAATGTCGCTTCTGACCTGGTCTCTGCCGGGACAATGCGACAACGGGTCGTGCGAGTACCCGTTGACAACGATACCCTGCCCGGACGGCTGCGTTGACGCCGCCTGCGTCGTGAACCCATGTTCCGGGGTGGTCTGCGACACTCCACCCGGCCCGTGCTGGAAATCGGCAGGTCAATGCGTCGGGGGAACGTGCGAGTACCAATACGACAACACACTGATCTGCAGCGACGGCGACGCATGCACGACCGACCAGTGTTCGGCCGGCTCCTGCGTCAGCAACCCGATCGCCTGCAACACGCCTCCCGCGGCCGAGTGCACGGGCGACGGCACCGGACTTGTAACATTCAGCGCCTCGGGTTCATGTCAGGCAGGCGATTGCGTCTACGAGCAGACCACGCTTTCGTGCAATGGCGGCTGCGAGGGAGGCCACTGCATCAACGATCCGTGCCTCGGAGTCGATTGCACGGTGCCGCCAGGTCAATGTCTGATGGCTCCGGGATACTGCCTCGAAGGAGAATGCTACTGGACCCCCGACGACACTCTCGACTGCAGCGACGACAACGCATGCACGGAGGGGGATTTCTGCCTGGATGGAATCTGCGAGTCCGGTTCGGAACGGGACTGCGTCGACGACAACCTCTGCACCGCCGACTCCTGCAACCCGGCAACGGGATGCGAATTCGAATGGATTGGCGACAGTTGTGACGACAATGACCCATGCACCTTAAACACGTGCAATCCCCTGCTCGGCTGTGACTTCCCGCCAAACAACGACCCCTGCAGCGACGACAATCCGTGTACGGTCGATGACACCTGCCAGGGCGGCGCATGCGTGCCCGGACCGATCGATGACTGTGACGACGGAAAGGTATGTACGACCGACTCCTGCGACAGCACCGTCGGCTGCCAGAACGTATTCAACACCGATTTGTGCCGTCCGGCCGAATGCGTCGGTTCGGTTCTTAAACAGACCGCGTACTGCTCGGAAGGCGAATGCCAGTATCCCGCCGACGTCAACTGCGAAGACGGAAACGCATGCACAATCGACACCTGCGACCCGGTGCTCGGTTGCGGACGCTCCTTCTCGACGGACTCCTGTGACGACGCCAACGCCTGCACGAACAACGACCGATGTCAGGGTGGTTCCTGCGCCGGCACGCCGATTCTGTGCAACCAGCCGCCTGCCGACTTCTGCCTGGATCCCATGACCGTCGTTCGCCATTCGGCGTCCGGTGTTTGCGTGGCCGGCGATTGCGACTACGCTCCAACCCAGCATGCATGCAGCTTCGGATGCTCCGATGGAGTCTGCGCCGGTGACCCGTGCGAAGGTGTGGTATGTGAAAACCTGACAAACCCCTGCCTGTCGCGGAACGGTTCCTGCAGCGATGGCGATTGCACGTTTGAACCGGTGGACAACGTGCCGTGCGACACGGACTCCAGCGTGTGCACCACCGAGCGATGCCAGGGCGGAACCTGCGTCTTCGAGTCCAATCTTTCGTGTGACGACGGCGAAGTGTGCACGGACGAGGTCTGCAATCCGACCGAGGGCTGCCAGACAACGTTCAACACGGCGTCATGCGACGATTCCGATTCATGCACGGTGTCAGACAGATGTTCCGGTGGAAGCTGTGCGGGAACCCAGATGCCCTGCGACGAGCCTCCGCAGGACGAATGCAGCGGAGACACCGCGGTGCACTTCGGTCCCGGGCCATGTGTCAACGGGACATGCGAATGGGTGGTGACCAACGAGTTCTGCGAATTCGGTTGCGTGGGCGGGATGTGCAACCCCGACCCCTGCGCGGGCGTTACGTGCCAGGAATTCAATGGGCCCTGCAGGGGAAATGGCAGGTGCGTTGACGGCGGATGCATCTGGGATCCGCTCAGTGGCGTTGCATGCGATCTGGATTCCACCATCTGCACCTCGGATTACTGCGATAACGGCGTCTGCACGGCCGGGCCCACATTGGGCTGTCAGGGAGACGATCCCTGCCTGGACTACTGGTGCGACCCGATCGAGGGCTGCCGTGATGCCGCGAACACGGCCGTTTGCGACGACGGCAACGCATGTACTGAAAACGACTCCTGCCTGTTCGGCGAGTGTCAGCCGGGCACGGATCGGGACTGCAGCGACACGAACGTCTGCATCGACACCTGGTGCGAGCCCTCCGTGGGATGTCAGATCGCCGAAAACACTGCCGCCTGCGATGACGGCGATCCATGCACATACAACGACCAGTGTTCGGACGGCCAGTGCGCCGCCATCGCCTACACGTGCGCCGATCTGCCGTGCGCTGACATGGAATGCGATGGTTTCGGCGGCTGCCAGGAAAACATCTACGACGGCTGGTGTCTGATCGAGGCGACCTGCTTCGTGGACATGACTGCCAACCCGGACAATCAATGCCAGAACTGCCAGTCATCGTTGCTGAACGACGCATGGACCGACCGCATCGGTTCATGCGACGACGGCGATCCCTGCACCGTGACAGATTCGTGCGTCGAGGGTTCATGTTCAGGAACGGGCGAAATGAACTGCGACGATGACCTCCAGTGCACCCTGGACTGGTGCGAGACTGGTTTCGGGTGCAGAAACGACAATCTGACGGGTTCCTGTGACGACGGCGAGCCATGCACTGAAAACGACACCTGCTCCGATGGCGACTGCGTCGGCACACCCAAAGACTGTGGCGAATCGAACCAGTGTCTCAGATTGTGGTGCGAACCCTCTGTCGGCTGCCAGTCCGAAGAGCTGACCGGGTCGTGCGACGACGGCGATAAGTGCACGATCGGCGACACCTGTGCCATGGGCATGTGCATGACATCCGGACAGATGAACTGCGATGACGACCAGTCCTGCACCACCGATTCCTGCCTGGATGGCGAATGCGTGAACACCGCGCTGCCCAACCTGACGCAGTGCGACGACAACAATCCGTGCACGCTCAACGATCGCTGCATGAACGGTTACTGCTTCGGCGACGGCCCGAACTGCGACGACGAAAATGAATGCACGGACGATTCGTGCAATCCGGAAACGCAGGAGTGCATCAATACCCCGAACACCAATCCCTGCAACGACAACAATGCATGCACCGCCAACGACGTCTGCGGCAACGAGGTATGCGCCGGTCAGCCAATCGTCTGCGACGACGACAACATCTGCACGGAAAATCAGTGCCTGCCCGCGACCGGATGCAAGTTCCCGCCCGCGGCCGGCCCATGCGAGGACGGAGACCTCTGCACCGAAAACGACTTCTGCTTCGAAAAAAGGTGCACCGCCGGTACCATGGTCGACTGCGACGACAACAACGTATGCACGCAGGATTCTTGTCATCCGTTGACCGGATGCGTCAACACAGCGGCCACCGGACCTTGCGATGACAGCGATGCCTGCACCTACGGTGATCACTGCTTCGAAAAGACCTGTATCGGGTTCGAAATCTCCTGCGAACCCGCGCTTCCTTGTACGACAGCCGAATGCAACGGCACCAGTTCATGCAGCGAAGGTCTGCAGTCAGGGTGGTGCGTGATCGGTGGCGCATGCCATCTTGACCAGGCCACGTCACCCACCAATCCCTGTGTCTACTGCGACGCCAGTCTTGATCCCAACGGCTGGACAATCACGTACGGAAACTCATGCGACGACGCAGATCCGTGCACATTCGGAGACTACTGTTCCGGGGGGGATTGCAGCGGTACTTCTTACTCCTGCAACGACGAACTCGCGTGCACCGCGGACGCGTGCCGCGGCGATGGGTTCTGCGATCATGTGACTCTGGCCGGCTGGTGCGTCGTCGATGAAACGTGCTGGTCCGACGGACAGACTCCGGCTGGAAATCCATGCCTTGTCTGCGACTCATCTCAGAACCAGGAATCCTGGTCGTTCACGGCCGCTGCCTGTTCCGACAACAATGAATGCACTGTTGACGACACATGCGCGAACGGCTCATGCCAGTCAGGAGACCCGAGGATCTGCAACGACAACAACGTCTGCACCGAAGACTCCTGCATCGGAACAAAGACGGGTGGTTGCGAATTCGTGCCGGTGACTGCGATCTGTGCACAGCCCTACTGCGATGGACTGACCTTCCACGCTGCCTCGATGTGCTCCGGGACGACATGTCCTGAGCAGGTTCTGACGAACTGCGACGATGGCAACCAGTGCACGAACGACCAGTGCACCACCGGCGGTTGCATCAACACATTCCGGACCGGCTCCTGCGACGACGGGAACCTCTGCACGGCTGGCGACACATGTCTGGAAACGGGCTGCACGGGCACACCGTACACATGCGAACCGTCGGGAGAGTGCGTCCAGCTCAGCTCCTGCAACGGCGACGGCACATGCAGCGAGACTCCTTTCGGCACCGGGCAACCATGCGCTTCCGACTCAAACCCGTGTACCGGCGACTTCTGCGACGGAAACGGGACTTGCGCCCATACGGCCGTCGATGATGGGACCGTCTGCGACGACAACAACCTGTGCACCAGCGGCGGCACGTGTCTGGAAGGTGCCTGCTCGGACGGCAACGACGTCCTCTGCACGGCCATCGACGATTGTCATGTCGCGGGCGAATGTGACCCGTTGACCGGAAACTGCTCGAACCCGGCCGCGCTTGACGGAACCGACTGTGACGATGGCGATCCATGCACGCTCGGTGACGTCTGCTCGCAGGGCACATGTGCCGGTCCGCACCTCTTCGAATGCCCGGAAGTTCAATGTCATGGCCCGGGAACGTGTAACTCGACGACCGGAGAATGCTCATATGTCCCGGTGGCCGACGGCGACCCATGCGATGACATGAACCCATGCACGCAGCGCGATGTCTGCTCCAAAGGGGCGTGCCGCGGCCTCGATCCGATCAACTGCGCGCCCGTCGACACATGCCACTACACAGGCACGTGCAACCCGGCCACCGGACTCTGTGACTGGCCCGAGCGTCCCGACGGCACGACCTGCGACGACTCGAACGCATGCACCAGCGGGACGACGTGCACCGGCGGCGTCTGCACGAATGGCACATCGACCTACTGCGCACCGGTCAACAACTGCCATCTGGAGGGTGTCTGCGACCCGTCAACCGGCATCTGTTCACAGCCCAGAAAGGACAACGGGACGTTATGTTCGGACTCGAACGCGTGCAGTTGGAACGATCAGTGCCAGAACGGCGTCTGCGCGGGAACGACCTACACCTGCAATGATTCCAGAAGTTGCACGACCGACACATGTCTGGGAGACGGACAGTGCTCGTTCACCATCAACACCAACTACTGCCTGATCGACACATATTGCAGACCTCAGGGCCAGGTAAACCCGCTGAACATGTGCGAGGTCTGCAACCACGATATGGCGGATTCGGGATGGTCCCCGAACGAAGGCGCGCCCTGCAACGACCAGTTGTCGAACACGAAAAACGACATCTGTGTTGGCACGACCTGTCAGGGAACACTGTACGACTGTTCGGACAACCTCGACTGCACCGAGGACATCTGCGACGGACTCGGCGGCGCGAATCACTATGTCATGACTGGATACTGCGTGATCGACGGCGCATGTTTTGCGAACTCCGCGGTCAACCCGCTCAATGCCTGCCAGAAGTGTTCGGCCAGCATCAAGAACGACTCGTGGAGCAATGTCAACGACGGCGTCCTCTGCGATGACCTGGAGGCCTGCTCCTTCCACGACAAATGTATGTCCGGAGTCTGCACCGGAACCCCGTACTCGTGTGACGACGGTCTGGACTGCACTAATACCTGGTGCCTCGGTGATGGAAGATGTGACGGTTCGCTGGTTTCGGGAACTCTTTCTGCGCTGGTTCGAGGCCTCGGCAATGCTGCCGTTCTTCCGGGTC
>CAZNJW010000062.1:0-7538 GCA_964573455.1 uncultured Anaeromyxobacteraceae bacterium
TTGATGACACGCGGACCAATCTCCGCAAAAATCCGCCGCTGAATCCAGCGACTTCGCTAATGGATTGGTGAGAATTTTCCCACCGGGTCCTGGCGTAGTCAACTACCGGAATTATCTTGATCAGAATTGCCCAAAACGGCTATTCTGAGACTCAGCGGATGTGAGGTAATCGAGCACTATGAAGACGAAGTCCCTTCGGGAAAGCAAAAAGGAATCCACACGGGAACGACTTATCGATGTGGCGACCGAGCTCTTCCTTACAAAGGGGTTCGACAATACGACCATTGACGAGATTGCGGAAAGGGCCGGAATCTCTCAGCGTTCGTTCTTCAGATACTTCCCCACCAAAGAGGCGATCGTTTTTCGCAACCAGCCACTTCGTGAGAAGAAACTGCGCGAACTCCTGAACCACGGCGCCGAAATAGTACCGCCGTTCGAGAGGATCACGTCGGCCCTGGTCGCGATGTCCCACGAGTACTTCAACATGCGTGACCTGCTGCTGACCGAATTGAAGATCGTGAACGGGTCGACATACCTTACAACCAAGGACATTGAAGCCGACTATCGGATGGAGAAGCTGTTCGCCGTGACTCTCCGGACGTTTCGTGGACGCTCCTATCTTTCCAGGACAAAGGCAAACGTGGTTGCTGCCGCCATCTTCGGTTCCATGCGCGTGTTCGTGAATGAATGGTTCAGCAGGGGCTGCCGCAGCAGACTCAGCCGACAGGTCAAAAGCGGAATCGAATTCTTGCAGGTTCTGAAGAACGGATACGCCGGGCAGATCGATCAGAATTAAATCACTTCACGCATTCGCCTTCGGAAACCGGACGGACTCCAGCACAGAATGCCATGCACTTGTTGCTGTAGGTCTTTCCATCAGCGCCGCACACCGGTGCGTATTCCATCGTGCAGTAGCATTCATCGGGAACGTCGTAGCAATGCCCCATGCAGTCTGCTCCACCGGCGTCGGGGCTGCAGTTCGGGTCGTCATACACGCAAGCCATGCCCTGCGGACATGCGAATCCAGCGAATCCGCCGCACACGCAAATCCCGGTGTCATCCACATGGCAGTCTTCCTGCTGCACAGGCACACACTGACCCTGAACGCAGGTGTAACCCTGGTCGCACATTCCATTCTGGTCGCAGGGCAGCTCCATCGGGACGCACTGGCCGTCAACGCACATCTCGCCAACGGCGCAGGGCATGTCGTCGGCACACTCACCGGACTGAATCTGCTCGCACCAGGTCGACTCGCAGCAGACGCCGGAAGGATCACACTGACCACCGGACACGCACATCCAGCCGTCGCCGCAGTCAGAGTCGCTGTAGCACTCGAAGTAGCCGCAATCGCTCCTTGAGACGCATACGCCGTCGTCACAGGTCCACTGAACAGCAACACCGGTCGCGGGATCGACAGGGAGATCCCCGTTCATGTTGTAGCAGTCCTCGTCCGTCACGCATTCAACAGCCACAGGAATACAGCAGATCCCCTGACCGCCGCAGGCCGGTTCCGAGAACGAATTGCCGTAAAGCCAGTTGTAGCCTTCGGGACAAGCTTCGTTTTCATCGTACGGGAAGCAGACGCCACCCAGGGACTCGCAGGTTTCTTGAATCGCCGGGACGCACTGACCCATGCACCATGTGGGATCGATGACGCCGTCATAATCGCTGTCGGTACCCGCGCACCAGTCGGTCAACTCGCAGATGAACCCGCTCGGACAATCGGAATCGGCCCAGCAGCCAGGCTGCTCATCGGGCACGCAGTATCCGTATCCCTGGCCGCCATTACATTCGCCTTCATACGCGATAACCGCGCCGGAACACTTCGCGAAGCAGTCATTCGAGTAGGTCACGCCATCGGTACCGCACACCGGGGCCCATTCCTCGGTGCACATGCATTCGTCGATCGGCGGCATCGGTTCGGCAGCCTGATCGGCACCGGCAGTCGTTGGCACCGGGTAATTGAACTCACAGTGATAGCCGGAACCGCAGTCGGCGTCGGTACGGCATTCGTTGTTCACCACGACCGGCTCGCACACGCCCTCGGTCGGCCATACCTGACCCTCGCAGTAACCGTAGGGATAGCAGTCGCAATCCGCACCGTCCGGGCACAGGCAGTCCGAAACCACGCATCGCATTCCTTCCGGACAATCGACGTCATTCGAGCACTCGAAGGCGATCATCGCGGCCCCGGCCGACGAATCGTCGCCCTCGACAGCGCCGGTGGCCGGCGTCGCGTAGAACACGCACTGGAACCCTTCGGGACAGTCGGAGTTGGTGGTGCAACCGGTGGGAATGGCATCGCAATAGTAGTTGCACAGTCCCTGGAGGCACGCCCAGTTTCCAGGGCAGTCAAGTCTGGGCAGATCCGGGTAGTTCCAGCAATCCTCGGGCACGACGCACTGGGCATCGCAGTTCTCGAGAGTGACCCACACCTCGCCGAACTGCTTGGACTCGAACTCGTCCCAGACGGTGACGTGGTAGGTTTTGCCTTCGGTCAGGTTATCGATGGTGATTGAAAGATCCATCGGGCAGATGCAGCGGGTGACCTCGACCGACTTGTCGACCTCGCGCAACAGCAGTTCATCGCCGTCAATCTGCATCTCCCAGGAGATGTCGGCGTTGCACTGATACTGGGCGTTGTGGTGGATAATCGTGACCGAGTTGTCGGAAACGATCGCCTCGATCATGTTTCCATCGATCAGCGAACGCTGCGTCAACCCGCTTTCAATCTTGCATCCAGAGGTGAGGGCCTGGCCCAGAATCGGGCCGTTACCATCCTCGTTAGTTTCAAAGACGCAGCCGCCGATGGAAACGGCGACCACCACCGTTAAACCCAGAATCCACAGACTACGCATTTTTAGTCCTCCAACAAGCCCGACCGGGCCGGTAATTACACGAAAATAAAGAACTTACGGGGCATTTTAACGGGTTTGCGTGGTAGTTTTCAAGTCACATTGATGATTATCGTTGAGGCGTCTCGGGAAGACGGAGTTCAGCGATTTCCGTGGTCATTCCGCAGCTCTGACCTCAATCTCGCAATCGAACGTCATCGACTCGCCGGGGGCCAGCGGAACCGCCTTCGCGAACACCTCCATCTCGAGTTCGCCGTCACGTTCGGGGTACGCGTAAAGCCAGGTGAAATCGACCGTATCGTCGACAAATCGATATGTAACATCCAGACCGGAGGTGCCCGAGAAGGTCCAGGCGCCGGCCGGAGCGTCCTGGTCGTAGAAGTGCTCGCCCTGTCTCATCCCGGCGATCACGCCATCCATGCCCTTGTCCACCACGGTACCGTCGCGTGCGACGAAACTGACAGTCGTCGACGCCAGGTCGCCAAGATTCAGTTCCAGGTGGGGGCGCAGTCGCGCGTTGACCGTGGAGGTTCCCGGGTTGGTCAGAGTGGTCGAAATCCGCAGGATCGGTTCCACCGGATCGAGCTGGTAGGTCCTGACCACTTTGTACCCGTTCATCGTGTTCAACGTGACCTTGAGTCCCGTGGAAGTGACCGCCGAGGCTCCACCCGGCTCGACCCATCCCATGAAATCGAAACCCTCGCCAACGCGCTCCTCGTAACCGCCCGCGAACGGGAAGAACAGATTCCGGCGCTGATCCCAGGATGTAACGGTCTTGCCGGAAGTCACGTCGGTGATACGTAATGCGCGGCCCGCAAGCGTCGGCACCACGTCGACCTCGAGTGCGCCGTTCGAGATGGTCTTCACCTCGGCATCGGCGCCGATCATCATATAAAGCATCATCATAGTGTCCGGGCTGCCCTGGGCCTCACGGTAGGACGTGAACCCGTGGTCGTTCATCATCTGTGTGAAATTGGTGACATCCTCGAATGTCGCCATGCCGGGATTCCACTTCAGGAAACCATCCTCGATACGATATCCGTTCCTTGGGAAGAACCTGGCGTAGGCCAGTTGCATGCGCTCCACTGCCACCCGTTGTTCCAGGATCTCGTCGCCCTGAACGAGTTGCGCGGCCTCGTCGAACAGCGCCTCGCCGGTCAGCACGATATCCTCGGGGAGGTGGCCTGTGGCGGGATTGCTGTATAGGTGCAGGTGGATGTCATCGTCGTCGACCTTGTTCTGAAGAAGGACGATCCAGTCATACATCGGTCCCCAGGCAGGTCCGTAGTAGTCCTTCAGGAATCGCTTGATCAGTCCCGTGGTATCCAGGTCGGGGTTCCAGAGCAGCTTCATGCCGAACCACGGTCTCAGCATGCTGAATTCCCCGCCGCCGCCGCCGTGCCCCATGCCCTGCAGGAAGATGCCCTCGACCCCGATGTCCCGATAGAAGCGGATGTTGTCCGCCAGCGCGTAGAAGTTCGGGAACGGACTGTAGTAATGCATGAAATCAACGATGTAGTGCCAGATGTACAGGTGATCGGTCAGTTCGGACCAGGCCTCGGCCCGGCGCTTGTAATCAGCGTTGTCGGGACATGTGCGAATCGGGTGGCTGTCGCAGGACGGATACATGTGGCACAGCCATATCGCCACGTTAGGATGCAGTTCGAGGCCGACCGGGGGTTCCTCGGTGTACATGTAGGCGAGCGTGCCTATCTGTTTGTCGGGATAGACCACCGATGTGTTCTTGGCGAGTTCGTTGACGAACCAGAACTGGGTGCCGCCCTCGGACTGGTACAGCTCGTTCATCGCGCGACACTTTTCGCACTGGCACTGGTTGTACCTGTCCATCTGCGAGAAGTTGTGCTGAATCGCGTCCGGGTTCGAGCCCATCCTGGCGAGCATGCGTTCCGTGACGATGTCGAGTACGTCGGGATTCGTCAGACAGAGCTGTGTCGCCTCGCGCACCCGCTGTCCATTGATCTCGGAGAAGTACTCCGGGTGGGTGTCCCAGAACTCATCCGGTGAAATGAAGTTGAAGTAACTGTGAGCCTGGCCATCGTGGAAATGCTCGGCACCATATTCGGCGTCCGGCCCCGCGTGACCGTTGTTCTCGCCCTGATGGGCCAGGAAGGCACGATCGGCGCCCGGCCACGTATACGTCGTGGTACGCCACCTGAACGCGGGTTTCTCTGTCAGATCCATCTCCTGCGGGAAAACGATGTCGGTGGACTGCGGAACGATCGTCTGTCCCGGAGCGATCCACCTGACGTTCAGGGCTATCTCGAGGAACCGGTGGACGCCGTGCATCGTTCCGGCGGCCGGGCTGCCGGCAATCACGACGGATGGTTGAGCGACCTTGATGATGAAGCCATCCTCGCCAAGCTCCTCGAAGTTGGGCTCGACGCCGAATCCCGCGGCGCGCGCGCCCGCCCCGACCACAATGACGGGGACATCCTCGGATTCCGGTTCGGCGACAATCGGCAGATTCACTCCTGAAGCCTGCTGGAACAGGGCCTGAATCTCGGCTGCCGCGGTCTTCTCGGATGGACTGGCATCTTCCGCGACGACGATGACATGCGAGGACACGCCGCCCTGGACCAGCGGGAACGAAGGAACCGGAATCCCGGGATCCTGATCCTCGGTGTCCCTTTTCGGCAGATCTGCCGGGTGGATCGCGTCCGCGGCATCACTCTGGCCTTGATCCGTCGCGTCGACCACATCCGTCGCGTCGGCCTGCGGCAAATCCGTCTGTCCATCCGGTCGGACATCCTGGGTCACGTTGTCGGTTTCCACGGAATCGCCCGCCACGGTGTCGGACACCACGTCGGCGGCATCGGGAATCACGTCAAGCTGTTCCGGGTCGCCGTCCCCGCATCCCGGAAGACCGGCCACCGCCAGCAGAAACACGGAAACCACGGCCAGAAGCCGTGTCGAAGCTTGAAGTCTTTCAAAAAAAGCCATGATTGAACCCCGGAGAAGAATTATGACGCAAAGAGGATAGCCCAGTCGGTCTCAGATGTCGCTGGCGATGAATCCGAAATACCTGCCCATCCAGTATGGAAGCAGGAATCCGGCCGGGGGCTCGGCTGATTTCAGGTCGTCCTGGCAGGTCTGCCGGCTGTTCGGGTCTCCCCACCATTCGAAAACGGAATTGCACCGTTCCTCAATCGGAATAGCGTGTTCAGCCAGGCTGCCGTGACGGGGGGACACCATCCATTCGGGGTACACAGTGCTGTCCCTGGCCCGCCTCACGTTGTCGGTCGGGAACCGCTTGAGGGTGCAGACCGCGTCACGAATCATGTCGACAACGAGTTCGTTGTCGAATCCGCTCGGGTCCATGCGGCTGACCACACTGAAGTTCCAGAAAGGATTGGCCTCGGCCCACAAGTCGCGGCCATCCCTGTCAGGTCCCCTGGTGTTGTCAAAAAACGCCTGCCGATAGAATTCGCGAAGCGCCGTGTCCGGTTCGAACCAGACAAGATTGAACCAGTTCAGCAGCGCGATATTAATCGTGTCGTAGTTCGAGTCCGCGCCCTTTGCCAGGTCCATCCCCGGCGCTTCCAGATAGGTCCGGTAGTCCGCGGGAAGGTCGCGTTCAAGATCCTGATCGATACAGGAATTCGTGCCGGCCATCTGCAGCAGACAGTCGAAGTACGTCGCCATCAGCTCCGGGTCGCCTGTCGCGATCGCGGCCGACCTGATCCATGCGAGCGCCATCACAGCGTTGCCGCCCGGGGCCTCGTCAAGTGCCAGGGCATATGCGCTGCCGTAACGGGTCCTGCGACCATCGTAGTCGGTAATCAGAAATTCGTTCGCCACGATGTGTTCCGCCACCGCCTTCAGGATCCCCACGGCCATCGCGTGAACTTCCGGATCATCGACAATTTTCGCCACGATGCCGGCCGCGAACATGTGCCCGGCGTACTCGTCCTTGCTGACGTTGTCCTGCCAGCAGAAACCGGCAAAACGCGGCTCGGTGCAGTGGTCCGTGTGTTTGAACCAGCCGCCCGCGCCATCGTTCAAGGAGGAATCCCAGGTCAGGAAGCAGCCGTCCTGGTCAACACGGACGAACTGGTTTCCGACCATGCTGGTCCCGCGCGGAACGTACCTGGCGTATTTTTCGTTGTCGGTCGCGGCGCTGGCATATGGTTCCTCGTCCTCGACGCAGTACTGGGAAGGAAGCGAGGGATCCCGCATGTCCCGCGTGTACAGACCTGGCTTGCCGGTTATCAGCATCATGTGCCACGTGCCGTTCAGAGTGCGTTTCAGGCTTGCCAGGGCATCCGCGTCCCCGGTCGCCGCGTATCTGAATGCCTGCGAGGCGACGTACAGGCTGCTCCAGAGGCCGGTATTCTCGGACAGGGTGTTTCTGCACTCGGGAATCTGGTCATCGGGCACGATCGTGGTCGGAACATCGGAGTCGCACACGATCTTGTATACCGCCGAGTATGACTCGTGCCCCGGCGCGTCCCAGGGCTTCTGGTGCAGTTTTACGCCCGCCCAGTCGTAGTAGGCTGCCTTCTGGGCCAGCGTCATGTCCCCGATGTAGTCGGTGTCCGGGCAGTCCGACCAGTCGGCCACCGGCACGGCCCAGGGGTCACGGTAATTCCAGGGTTGTTCAGTAACATCCTCGGCAACGTCGACGACGACGTCTTCGGCCGCGTCAGCGACAACATCCCCGGC